>JADGHC010000368.1 GCA_019689655.1 Microbispora sp. | reverse complement strand
CGTCCGGCCCGGCCGCGTCGGGCGGAGGGGATGCGGCGTCCGGAGCGGAGCCGGCGGCGCCGGCACCGTCGCGGTCCATTCCGGGGAACGGGCCGATCTCCGGCTGCCAGCCGTACGCCCTGGTCGCGCACTCCTGGGCGGCCAGCGCCGCGATCCGCCGCAGCGCGGGGTCGCGGTCGGCGGCGAGCTCCAGGTAGGCGGTGGTCATCCGTTGTTCCACGAGCACGGCCAGCCGCACCGCGTCGGCGGGCTTGCGCACCTCGAAGGGCAGGCGGTAGGTCGGGCCCGGCTCGGCGGGCGTGCCGCCCCGCTGGGCGACGAGGGTACGAAGCTGATCGCGCCGGGCCCGATGCGCGTCGAATCCGGCCGTGGCGCGCCTGCGCAGCGCGCCGCTCGTCTTGCCGCCGATCACCCCGTACGCGTAGACCGCGGCGTGCTCGGCGGACAGGACCCGGTTGAGCGCGTCGCCGGCCGGTGCCCGGGCGGGCTCGGTCGCGCTTTCAGTCACGCACCCTCCCCAGGGCGACGACGTGGACGGCCTCGCACGCGCCGATGCTCGCCAGGAGCTGGGAGAGCGCGGGTGAGGCCGTGGCCATCTGTGCCGGTCGCGACGACGCCGCGCGCCGCTCCGCGTCCCTGAGGTCCCCGAGCGAGACCGCGGACGCGCTCGGCGACGGCGAGGCGCCCGGCGGCGACGCCGACGCCGGCGCGGGGCTCGCGGGGAGCGTTCCGCGGCCGCCCCCGGCGGGCAGAAACGCGCGCAGGGCTTGCAGATGCGCCTGGTGACGCTGCCGGAACGGCTCCAGCGCGGCGGCCCGGCCGGGTCCCGCGGCGGCGGCGCGGCCGTACAGCGACACCAGCTCCTCCTTGCCCGCGATCAGCGAGGCGAGCAGGACGGCCTGCGGGTCGGGCGAGGCCGGGGCGGCCGGTGTGCGCCGGCCGGAGGAACAACCGGCCGCGGCCAGACCGGCCGCGGCGGCGGAGCCCAGCAACGCGCGTCTCGTCACCCGTGGCCCGCCGCTGCTTTTCACGACACAGCATCGTACGGCGCGCCGCCCACTGGTCATCGCCCGTGACGATGACGATCGTGCCCGTGTCGGGCCGCCGCTCGGGTGTGGCGCTGTTTCCACCTCCCGGTGTCGATAGGCTGTTGGCACATCGGGCTTGGGCACTACGGTCACAGGCACACGGGCATAGCCATACGGGTCATTGGGAGGGGTCGGCATGGGCAGCGACGCTCGACGCGGCCGCCTGGTCGAACTGCTCGGTCCGGTGGTCGCCGCCGAGGGTTTCGACCTGGAGGACGTGACGATCACTCCGGCCGGTCGCCGGCGGCTCGTGCGCGTCGTCGTGGACCGGGACGGCGGCGTGAGCCTGGACGACGTGGCAGACGTCAGCCGGTCCGTCTCCAAGCGTCTTGACGAGGTGGACGTGCTCGGCGGCAGCCCGTACGTCCTCGAGGTGACCTCCCCGGGAGTAGACAGGCCGCTTACCGAGCCGCGCCACTGGCGCCGGGCGCGCGGGCGGCTGGTGAAGGCGGAGTTGCGTGACGGCACCTCCGCGGAGGGCCGCGTGACGGAGGCCGACGACGCCGGCGTGGAGCTGGACGGCACACGCCGCATTCCGTACGGCGATCTGGCGCGGGGCCGGGTGCAGGTCGAGTTCAACCGGCACGACGCCGGGCTCGACGACGAAGTTGATGATGACCTCGATGTCGACGAAGACATCGCCGACGCCGACGACGAGGGCTAGGGGGGAGCCTTGTGGACATTGACATGAGCGTCCTGCGCAGCCTGGAGCGGGAGAAGGACATCTCCTTCGACCTGGTCGTCAAGGCGATCGAGGACGCGTTGCTGATCGCGTACCACCGCACGGAGGGCGCGGCGCCGAAGGCCCGCGCGGAGCTGGACCGCCAGACGGGCCATGTGATCATCTGGGCCGCCGAGCTGGACGAGAACGGCGACGTCGTGCGGGAGTACGACGACACCCCGTCCAACTTCAGCAGGATCGCCGCCACCACGGCCAAGCAGGTGATCCTCCAGCAGCTGCGCGACGCCGAGGACGAGATCAACTTCGGCGAGTTCGCGAGCCGTGAGGGCGAGCTGGTCGCGGGCGTCATCCAGCAGGGCAAGGACCCGAGGGTGGTGCTGGTCGACCTCGGCAAGATCGAGGCGGTCCTGCCGCACAACGAGCAGGTCCCGGGCGAGGAGTACACGCACGGCGAGCGCATCCGCTGCTACGTGGTGCAGGTGAAGAAGGGGCCGAAGGGGCCGTCGGTGACCCTCTCGCGCACTCACCCCAACCTCGTGAAGAAGCTCTTCGCGCTGGAGGTCCCGGAGATCGCCGACGGCACGGTGGAGATCGCCGCCATCGCCCGGGAGGCAGGTCACCGCACCAAGATCGCCGTACGGTCGCGCAAGCCCGGCGTCAACGCCAAGGGCGCCTGCATCGGCCCGATGGGCTCGCGCGTGCGCAACGTCATGACGGAGCTGCACGGCGAGAAGATCGACATCATCGACTGGTCCGAGGATCCGGCCGAGTTCGTCGGGAATGCCCTGTCGCCCGCGCGTGTTTCCCGTGTCGAGGTAATCGACCCCGACAACCGAACCGCGCGTGTGATCGTGCCCGACTACCAGTTGTCCCTGGCGATCGGCAAGGAGGGGCAGAACGCCCGCCTCGCCAACCGTCTGACGGGCTGGCGGATCGATATCCGCCCGGACACCGAGCAGGCACCTGCTGATCCCGCTGATGCGTCGGCGATGTAAGCTGGAATATGGTTGCCAGGCGGCCCCACTGAGAACATGTGTGGGCTGTCGGGTTCGCGCGGTAAAGTCCGAGTTGCTCCGCCTGGTCGTGGTCGAGGGCGTGATCGTCCCCGACACGCGAGGACGGCTTCCGGGACGCGGTGCGTCACTGCACCCGTCCCCGCGCTGTCTGGAGCTCGCCGAGCGTCGCCGGGCGTTCCCTCGCGCGTTCCGCGTGGAGGGACCGCTCGATACGTCGCTGCTGCGAGCTCACTTGGAGGGGTTGACGCCGGAGCGGTCCGGGTGAATGGTTACCGCTGGCCCTCGGTTCGGCTCCGGGAGCCAGGGCACGACGAAATATGTCATGTAGGACGCCGAGTTGATGGGCGGAGTCAGATTGCTATGAGCGCCTGATGAGCACGCGGCGATGAGTACGTACAGGTAGCGACGGTCCGGCGGCACTGCAAGCCTCCCGGACCGAGTTAGGGAGTGCAGTGGCGAAGGTCCGGGTGTACGAGCTCGCCAAGGAGTTCGGGGTCGAGAGCAAGGTCGTCATGGCCAAGCTCACCGAGATGGGCGAGTTCGTGAGGTCGGCGTCCTCCACGATCGAGGCGCCGGTCGTCCGCAAATTGACCGAGGCGTTCAAGGGTGACGCCTCCAAGGGCGGGGGAAAGCCCGCCCGTCCGGCGCAGCCCAAGCCTGCGCCGAGGCCGGCCGAGGGCCAGGCCAGTGGTGGCGCCTCGCAGGCGCCCGTTTCCCAGTCCACCGGCGCGGTGGCCAAGCCGGGTCCGAAGCCCGGCCCGCGGCCCGCTCCGCGTCCGGTCCCGATGCCTCATCCGCCGGCGTCCCAGCCGGACGCGGCGCGCCCCGAGGCCGCCCGTCCGCAGGCGCCCCGCCCGGAGGCCCCGCGTCCCGCGGCCCCCGGTCCGAAGCCCGGCGTCCCGGGTGCCGGCGTACCCAAGCCGGGTCCCCGGCCGACTCCGGGCCCGGCCCCGCGCCCGGCCGCACCGGCGGCCGGTCCCGGCGCGCCCGCCGGCGGCGCTCCGCGTCCCGTGCCCAAGCCGGGTCCGCGTGGCCCGCGCCCCGGCAACAATCCGTTCTCCTCGACGGCCAGCGGCATGGGCCAGCGCCCCGCGCGTCCCGCCCCCGGCCGCGACGGCGGCCGTCCCGGTGGTGACCGTCCCGCGGACGGAACCGCTCAGCCGCGCCGTGACGGCGCGCGCGACGGGGCCATTCCTCGTCCGCCGGCCGCGCGTCCCGGTGCTCCGGGCACCGGTGTGCCGCGTCCGGGACCCATTCCGCGTCCCGGCCCGGGCGTGGGCGGGCCTCGCCCCGGCCCCGGTGCCGCCGGCCCGCGTCCCGGTGGTCCGCGTCCGAACCCGATGATGATGCCGCAGGGCCGTCCGGCGACGCCGGGTCCGCGTCCCGGCGGCGGCCGCCCCGCCGTCGGCGGTGGTGGCCGTCCGGGTGGCGGCGGTGGCCGTCCCGGTGCCGGCTTCGGCGGTCCGCGTCCCGCCACGGGCGCGGGTCGCCCCGGTGGCGGCGGCGGTGGCTTCGGCGGCCGTCCCGGTGGCGGCGGCGGTCGTGGCCGCGGCGGCGGCACGGCGGGCGCGTTCGGGCGTCCGGGGGGCCGTCCGACCCGTGGCCGCAAGTCCAAGCGCCAGAGGCGCCAAGAGTTCGACAACATGCAGGCCCCGTCGATCGGCGGCGTGCAGGTTCCGCGCGGCGGCGGGCAGACCATCCGTCTCCCGCGTGGCGCGTCCCTGGCGGACTTCGCCGACCGGATCGGCGCCAACCCCGCCTCGCTCGTGCAGATCATGCTGCACCTCGGCGAGATGGTGACGGCCACCCAGTCGGTCAACGAGGAGACGCTGCAGCTTCTCGGCGCCGAGCTGGACTACGACGTCCAGGTCGTCAGCCCGGAGGAGGAGGACCGCGAGCTCCTCGAGTCCTTCAAGATCGAGTTCGGTGAGGACGAGGGCGACGAGGCCGACCTCGTGCCGCGCCCGCCGGTCGTGACCGTCATGGGCCACGTCGACCACGGTAAGACGAAGCTGCTCGACGCGATCCGCCACACCAACGTGGTGGCCCGCGAGGCCGGCGGCATCACCCAGCACATCGGCGCCTACCAGGTGACGACGACGCACGAGGGTGAGCAGCGGAAGATCACCTTCATCGACACCCCGGGTCACGAGGCGTTCACCGCCATGCGTGCCCGCGGCGCGCAGGCCACCGACATCGCGGTGCTGGTGGTCGCGGCCGACGACGGTGTGAAGCCGCAGACCATCGAGGCGCTCAACCACGCGCAGGCGGCGAACGTCCCGGTCGTGGTGGCGGTCAACAAGATCGACAAGGAGGGCGCGGACCCGACCAAGGTGCGGGCCCAGCTCACCGAGTACGGCCTGGTCGCCGAGGAGTTCGGTGGTTCCACCCTGTTCGTGGACATCTCCGCCAAGCTGGGGACCGGCATCGACAACCTGCTCGAGGCCATCCTGCTGACCGCGGACGCCGAGCTCGACCTGCGGGCCAATCCGGACATGGACGCCCAGGGCCTGGCCATCGAGGCGCACCTCGACAAGGGCCGCGGCCCGGTCGCGACCGTGCTCGTGCAGCGCGGCACGCTGCGGGTGGGCGACTCCATCGTCTGCGGCGAGGCGTTCGGCCGCGTCCGCGCCATGCTGGACGACAACGGCGAGACGGTCGAGGAGGCCGACCCGTCGCGTCCGGTCCTGGTCCTCGGCCTGACGGCCGTCCCGCGCGCCGGTGACAACTTCATCGTCGTCGCCGACGACAGGATGGCCCGCCAGATCGCCCAGCAGCGGGCGGCCCGGCAGCGGATCGCCGACATGGCCAGGTCCGGCCGCCGCCGCACCCTCGAGGAGCTGTTCAAGGACCTCGAGAAGGGCCAGGTCAACGAGCTCAAGCTCATCATCAAGGGTGACGTCTCCGGTTCCGTCGAGGCCCTGGAGGACGCGCTGCTCAAGATCGACGTCGGCGAGGAGGTGCGCCTGCGGGTGCTCCACCGCGCGGTCGGCGCCATCACCGAGCACGACGTCAACCTGGCGATGGGCGACGACAACGCCGTCATCATCGGCTTCAACGTGCGGCCCGAGGTGCGGGCGCGCGACCTGGCCGAGCGCGAGGGCGTGGACATCCGGTACTACTCGGTCATCTACCAGGCGATCGAGGAGATCGAAGCGGCCCTCAAGGGCATGCTCAAGCCGGAGTTCGAGGAGGTCAGGACCGGCACCGCCGAGATTCGCGAGATCTTCAAGGTCCCGCGGATCGGCAACATCGCCGGTTCGATCGTCCGCTCGGGTGTGATCACCCGCAACAGCAAGTGCCGGCTCATCCGCGACGGCGTCGTGGTGGCCGACAACCTCACCGTCGTGTCGCTGCGCCGCTTCAAGGACGACGCGACCGAGGTCCGCGAGGGCTTCGAGTGCGGTATCGGTATCGGCTACAACGACATCAAGGTCGACGACATCATCGAGACCTACGAGATGCAGGAGAAGCCGCGCGTCTGACGCACCGTCCCGGCCCCCCCCCCCCCGGGGGGGGGGGGGGGGGGGGGGGGTGGGTGGGGGGGGTTGGCGGCGGTGGGGGGGGGGGGCCCCAAA
>JADGHC010000367.1 GCA_019689655.1 Microbispora sp. | reverse complement strand
CGGCGGGGGGGGTCGGGGGCCGGTACCGGGGGGGGCCCCCCGCCGAGGGGGGGGCCGCCGGACGGAATCCGCGGATCAGACGCCCATCGACTGGGTGTCGTTGGTCTCCGGGGTGTGCTGGGCCGACACCTCGGTCACCCCGTTCTTGAGGTGATAACGGGCGATGGCCTCCTGCAGGACCTCATGCTTGATCTCGCCGCGCCGTGCGAGCTGGGTCAGCACCGCCAGCGTGATCGAGGCCGCGTCCACGTGGAAATGGCGGCGCAGCGCCGAACGCGTGTCGGACAGACCGAAGCCGTCGGTGCCGAGCGAGGTCCAGTCACCGGGCACCCACCGGGCGATCTGGTCCGGGACGGCGCGGATGAAGTCGCTGACGCCCACGAACGGCCCGGGCGCGCCCGACAGCTTGCTGGTCACGTACGGCACGCGCTGCTCGGCCTCGGGGTTGAGCAGGTTGTGCTCCTCGGCGGCCAGGGCGTCCCTGCGCAGCTCGCTCCACGAGGTCGCCGACCAGACCGAGGCCGACACGCCCCAGTCCTCCCTGAGCATCCGCTGCGCCTCCAGCGCCCACGGCCCGGCGACGCCGGACGCCAGGATGTTCGCCTTCGGTCCCTCGCCCGTCCCCGGGGCGTAGAGGTACAGGCCCTTGAGGATACCCTCCACGTCCACGTTCTCCGGCTCGGCCGGCTGCGGGTAGGGCTCGTTGTAGACGGTCAGGTAGTAGAAGACGTCCTCGGGGTTCTCCCCGTACATCCTCCGCAGGCCGTCCTTCACGATGTGCGCGATCTCGAACGCCCACATCGGGTCGTACGCCACGGCGGCGGGGTTGGTCGAGGCGATCAGCGGGGTGTGGCCGTCCTGGTGCTGCAGGCCCTCGCCGTTCAGCGTGGTGCGGCCGGCCGTGGCCCCGAGCAGGAAGCCGCGGCCCATCTGGTCGCCGAGCTGCCACATCTGGTCGGCGGTCCGCTGGAACCCGAACATCGAGTAGAAGATGTAGACCGGGATCATGTGCTCGCCGTGGGTGGCGTACGACGTGCCCGCCGCGATGACCGAGCCCATCGATCCGGCCTCGCTGATGCCCTCGTGCAGGATCTGGCCCTCGGTCGACTCCTTGTACGACAGCAGCAGCTCGCGGTCGACCGCCTCGTACGTCTGGCCGTGCGGCGAGTAGATCTTGGCGGTCGGGAACATGGCGTCCACACCGAACGTGCGGGCCTCGTCCGGGATGATCGGCACGAACCGGGCGCCGATCTCCTTGTCGCGCATGAGGTCCTTGAGCAGGCGGACGAACGCCATGGTGGTGGCGACGTTCTGCTTGCCCGAGCCCTTGCGCAGCCCGGAGTAGACGGGGTCGCCGGGGAGCTTGAGCGGCTTGGCGCGGACGACCCGCTTGGGCAGGTAGCCGCCGAGCGCCGCGCGGCGCTCCTTCATGTAGGCGATCTCGTCGCTGTCCTCGCCCGGATGGTAATACGGCGGGAGGTCGCCTTCGAGGTCCTTGTCCGGGATGGGCAGGTAGAGCCGGTCGCGGAACTCCTTGAGCTCGGCCGTGCTCATCTTCTTCATCTGGTGCGTGGCGTTGCGCGCCTCGAAGTCCTTGCCCAGCGTCCAGCCCTTGATCGTCTGGGCCAGGATGACGGTCGGCTGGCCGACGTGCTCGCGGGCCGCCTTGAACGCGGCGTACACCTTGCGGTAGTCGTGACCGCCGCGCGACAGCTTGCGGATGTCGTCGTCCGACATGTGCTCGACCATCTTGCGCAGGCGCGGGTCGCTGCCGAAGAAGTGCTCGCGGATGTAGGCCCCGGACTCGACCGAGTACGTCTGGAACTGCCCGTCGGGCGTCGTGTTCATCTGGTTGACGAGCACGCCGTCCACGTCGGCCGCCAGCAGCGGGTCCCAGTCGCGGCCCCAGACGACCTTGATCACATTCCAGCCGGCGCCGCGGAAGAACGCCTCGAGCTCCTGGATGATCTTGCCGTTGCCGCGTACCGGGCCGTCGAGCCGCTGGAGGTTGCAGTTGATGACGAAGGTGAGGTTGTCGAGCTCCTCGCGGGCGGCGAGGCCGATCGCGCCGAGCGACTCCGGCTCGTCCATCTCGCCGTCGCCGAGGAAGCACCAGACGTGGCTGCGGCTGGTGTCCTTGATCTTGCGGCTGAGCAGGTAACGGTTGAAGCGGGCCTGGTAGATGGCGGCGATCGGGCCGAGGCCCATCGACACCGTGGGGAACTCCCAGAAGTCCGGCATCAGCCGCGGGTGCGGATAGGAGGGCAGACCCTTGACCCCGTGGGACAGCTCCTGGCGGAACGCGTCGAGCTGGGCCTCGGTCAGGCGGCCTTCCAAGAAGGCGCGGGCGTAGATGCCGGGGGCCGCGTGACCCTGGATGAAGACCTGGTCGCCCGACTCCCCGTGCTCCTTGCCGCGGAAGAAGTGGTTGAAGCCCACCTCGTACAGCGACGCCGCGGACGCGTAGGTCGCGATGTGGCCACCGACGTTGGTCCGCGCGTTGGCCCGGGTCACCATCACCGCGGCGTTCCAGCGGATGTACGCCCGGATGCGGCGCTCGACGTACTCGTCGCCGGGGAACCAGGGCTCCCGCTCCGGGGGGATGGTGTTGATGTAGTCCGTACTGCGCAGGCCGGGCACACCGACCTGGTGCTCCCGGGCCCGCTCGAGCAGCCGGAGCATCAGGTAACGGGCCCTGGTGCGGCCCTCGGTCTTGATGACGTTGTCGAGCGATTCGAGCCATTCACTGGTCTCGCTCGGATCGACATCAGGCAACTGGCTGGGTAGGCCGTCACTGATGATCGAAAAACGCTGGCGTCCGGAAGCCACCTGGTCTCGCCTTCCGAGAATGGACTTTGTCTCGTCGGATCTGTTACGTCTGTGTTGCCTGCTGCGATGCGGTCAGCGCTTGATCGCGGCGTTGCGGTCTTCTTCCATCCTGGCTCTTCCTACCGGAAAGCGCATCTCTACTTTCCGGTAACCGGACCGTCCGCGCTGGCTGCGGGGCGGTTCATGGCCTAGACCACCGATGGTAGGACGATTTTTACTTACCATCCATATCCGGACATCGCGGAGAAGCCCCTGGTCGCAGACCTCGCATCGTGCCTGGTCGCAACCTCCGTACCCGGCCTCGCGCCGCCCTATCCGCGATGCCGCGCGGAGTCCTCCGGGATGCCCCGGAGGACCCCTCCGCAAATCGCCTCCGGGTGATCTCCGTGCCGCCCGATGGCGCCGATCGCCCGCGTGTCTCCGGAAAGTTTCGCGCGCCTCGCGCGCACGGTCGCGGCTCATGGCGGGCGGCCTTACGGGAGCGTAACGTTTTGGTATGAGATGTCCCTCCCTCTGTCGAGAGGGGGGTTTCTCCTCTTTCCAGGTGGCGATAGCCGTACCAGGCTCAGGAGAGAGGGGGGATCGAGATGCAGGCAGCGGTAGGGGACCGGCTGGTAGTGCATGGCGCCGTCGTGGGCGACCACGACAAGCAGGGTGTCATCGTCGAGGTCCGCGGCCCCGGAGGCGGCCCGCCGTTCCTGGTGAGATACGAGGACGGGCACGAAGCGCTCGTCTTCCCCGGCCCGGACGCCGTCGTCCTCCCAGCTCAACGCGAATCGTAAGATCCCGGATGTGAAATCGACGGTGATCGAGGTGCGGACCGGCGGGCGCGAGCGCGTCCACGACATAACGAGGGAGTGCGCCGATTTCGCGCGCGAGTGCGGGGGAGACGGATTGCTGCATGTCTTCGTCCCGCACGCGACCGCGGGCGTGGCGCTGCTGGAGCTGGGCTCCGGCAGTGACGAGGACCTGCTCGCCGCCCTGGGCGATCTGCTGCCGGCGGACGACCGCTGGCGGCATGCACACGGCTCCCGTGGGCACGGGAGATCGCATGTCATGCCCGCCTTCATTCCGCCGTACGCGACGGTTCCGGTCCTCGCGGGCAGGCTGGCGTTGGGAACCTGGCAGTCGATCGCCCTGGTCGACCTCAACGTCGACAACCCCGACAGGCGAGTTCGTTTGTCGTTTTTGACCGAATAAGAGATAACGGTGCGGGTCACCCACCGTGGCGACCGTTGACGACGACGGGTCGCAGCGTGTGGACTGTGCCGAAGCACGGCTCTAGACGAGCCTGGACAACGCAGAAATGGGCGGGGTCACCCCAAGCAGGAGGGATGAACGTGAGCGCGACCGCGGGTCAGGCGCAGGGCGAGCGCGGCCTGGCCGAACGACTCGGCCTCAAAGCCGGTCAGGTGGTGCAGGAAGTCGGCTGGGACGAGGACTGCGACGAGGAGCTGCGTCAGTCCATCGAGGAGCTGACCGGCAACGAGCTGGTGGACGAGGACTACGACGACGTCGTCGACGTGGTGCTGCTCTGGTGGCGTGACGGCGACGGCGACCTCTTCGACGCGCTGAGCGACGCGATGACCAGCCTCGCCGACGGAGGCCAGATCTGGCTGCTGACCCCGAAGGCGGGCCGCGAGGGCCACGTGGAGCCCAGCGACATCGGTGAGGACGCGGCGACCGCCGGGCTGTCGCAGACGAGCAGCATCAGCGCCGCCAGGGACTGGTCGGGCACGAGGCTCGTCGCCCCGAAGGCCCGCCGCTGAGATTGCCCTGCCGTACGGCCCGGGGATGCCGTACGGCAGGATGATGGGCGGACACCTGGGGAGGGACTGCTCATGGCGGTAGAGGTCGGGCAGCGGGCTCCGGATTTCGCGCTCAAGGACCAGCACGGCGTTCTCGTACGCCTTTCCGGCCTGCGGGGCAGGACGGTCATGCTCGTCTTCTATCCCTTTTCCTTCAGCCCCGTCTGTCACGGCGAGCTCACGGCGATCCGCGACGAGCTCGCCGGCTGCCTTCCTCCGGACGTCCAGGTGCTGGCGGTGTCGGTCGACTCGATGTTCTGCCAGCGCGCCTGGGCCGACCAGGAGGGCTTCTCGTTTCCCCTGTTGTCGGATTTCTGGCCTCATGGCGAGGTCGCCCGGGCGTACGGTGTCTTCGACGAGGACAGGGGACTCGCGCTCCGGGGCACGTTCATCATCGACCGCGACGGCGTCGTCCGCTGGAAGGTCGTCAACCCGATCGGGACCGCGCGGGAGATCGACGAGTACCGGAAGGCGCTCGCGGAACTCTGATCGTTTCATCGCCCGCCCCCGGGCACTGACATATCCGACTCCGACTCGCCCATTGGAGGCCACGATGCCCTGCTACAGGTGCGGGGCCCGGCAGACCGACCCCGTACGCGGCGCCAGCCCCTGGAAGCGCGCGGTGCGCCACGAACGGCAGGTCCTCGTCTGCCCGGACTGCCAGCGCGCGCACGACCTCGATCTCGACACATGCGCCTCGTGTGGCTCGGCCGCCTTGATCTGCCGCCTGGGGGAGATCGAGTGCCGCTCCTGCGGCGAGGTGCGGCTCGCCCGGCCGGATGAGCCGCTCGTCGCGGCCGGCTCGCCGGCGTCGGCCTCCACGCCCGGCCTCGCCGCGGAGGTGGAGGCGGCGCTCGAGCGCGTCCTGGGCCGCTCGTGACGCGGCCGGTGCCGTACGTGGTCGCCCTCGACGTGGGCGGCACCTCCATGAAAGGCGGCCTCGTCACCCGGCGGGGCGAGGTCACCGTCCTCGCCGGGCGTCCCACGGGCCGGGAGAACGGCCCGGACGCGGTGGTGGAGGCCGTGCGCGCCTACGTCGGCGAGATCGCCGACCTCGGGCGGTCCCGGTACGGCGCCCCGCCCGCCGCGGTGGGCCTGGCCGTCCCGGGCATCGTCACCGCGTCCACCGCCGTCTACTCGGCCAACATCGGCTGGCGCGACGTGCCCGCCGAGGCGTTCACGCCTCCCGGCGTCCCCGTACGGCTCGGCCACGACGTCCGTACGGGCGGCCTGGCCGAGAGCGTCTTCGGCGCCGGGCGCGACGTGGCCGACTTCCTCTTCCTGCCCATCGGCACCGGCATCGCGGCAGCGGTGGTGCTCCGGGGCGAGCCGTACGGCGGCGCGCACGGCTGGGGCGGCGAGATCGGGCACGCGTCCGTGTGGCCGGCGGGGGAGAAGTGCGCCTGCGGCCAGATCGGCTGCCTGGAGACCTACGCCTCCGCCTCCGCCGTGGCCCGCCGCTTCACCGCGCGCTCCGGCCGTACGGCGACCGCCAAGGAGGTCGTCGAGCTCGCGGCCGCGGGCGACCCGGTGGCCGCCGAGGTGTTCGACGAGGCGATCGAGGCCCTGGCCATCGCCCTCGCGTCGTACGTGCTCGTGCTCGACCCGGCGTTGATCGTCATCGGCGGCGGCCTGGCGGAGGCCGGTGCGGCCCTGTTCGATCCGCTGCGGGAACGGCTGGCCGGCCGGCTGGCCTTCCAGGAGCCCCCGCCCGTGCGCCCGGCCGCCCTGGGCCCCCGTGCCGGCA
>JADGHC010000366.1 GCA_019689655.1 Microbispora sp. | reverse complement strand
CTGTGGCAGGCGCACCGCCCCGCCGTGCTGCTGGTGACGCATGACGTGGAGGAGGCCCTGCTGCTCGCGGACCGCGTCCTGGTGCTGGCGCATGGCCGCCTGATCGAGGACCTGCCAGTGCCTCTGCCGCGTCCGCGCCGCCGCTCCGCCGAGGGCTTCGACGCGCTGCGGGTGCGACTCCTTGGCACCCTGGGCGTCGACGAGGACGGGCATGATGCCGCGAAGGCCGCCTGAGATGGACGGGCACTTTTCCCGGGCAGGGCGATGTCGGCGGTCACCTTGACCCCCGTCACGTCATTCCCACTCCCTTCCGGGATCCCCTGTCATGAGTCTCCACATCACCGGGATGATCTGGGCCCGCCCCACCTCCGACCTCGAGGTGCAGGACGGCGCGGCCTTCCAGCCCGACTTCATCACCCGCATCACGCAGGCGCATGAGGAAGGCGGCTTCGACCGCGTCCTTGCCGGCTACTGGACCAACGCCGCCGACGGCTTTCTCGTTCTCGCCCATGCTGCGGCCGTCACCCGGCGCCTGACCTTCCTATTGGCGCACCGTCCCGGCTTCGTCGCACCGCCCCTCGCCGCGCGCAAGCTCGCCACCCTCGACCACCTGACCGGCGGCCGCCTCGCATTGCACGTCATCTCCGGCGGCGAGGATGCCGACCAGCGCAAGGATGGCGACTACGAGGGCCATGCGGCACGCTACCGCCGGACCGACGAGTTCCTCGACGTCGTCCGTCGCATCTGGACGGCCGACGCCCCCATCGACCATGCCGGGGAGTTCTACCGCTTCGAGCAGGCCTGGTCGGATATACGCCCGCTGCAGCAGCCCGGCCTGCCGATCTTCTTCGGCGGTGCCTCCGACAGCGCGCTGCAGGTCGCGGCGCGCCATGCCGATGTCTATGCGCTGTTTGGCGAGCCGCTCGCCGAAACGCGAGCGATGCTGGACCGCGTGCGCGCTGCCCTCCCCTCCGGCCGGGAGATTGCCTTCTCCTGGTCCAACCGACCGGTCATCGCCGACACGGAGAAGCAGGCCTGGGAGAAGGCACACCACATCCGCGAACGCGCCATCGCCAAGCTGCGGGCGAGCAGCGGCACGGGGTCGATCGGCGCCGGGCAGGCGGTGAATTCGCAGCGCCTCGTCGGCCTGTCGCAACGCGGCGAGGTGCATGACGAGCGGTTGTGGACCGCCATGGCCGGCGTGCTGGGTGGGCGCGGGAACAGCACGGCGCTGGTCGGCACGGCCGAGCAGGTAGCACGGGCGATGCTGCGCTACCGCGGCATCGGCGTCTCGCATTTCATCCTGCGCGGATGGGACCCCCTGCCCGACGTCACCCAGTACGGGCGGGAGCTGATCCCACTGCTGCGCGAGCTCGCCGAGGCCGAGGACCGCAGCCGCGTCTCCATCGCCATCCGCACCGCCGCCGAGTGAGGACTGCATGACCTTCGCCACGACCCGGCGCGCCCTGCTCGGCACCGCCACCCTGCTCGCCACCCCCGCCATCGCCCGGGCCCAGGCTGCGCAGCGCACGCTGCGCGTCGGCAACCAGCGCGGCGGCCTGCGCTCGCTGCTCGAGATCTCGGGTGTTGCGCGCGATCTGCCCTACCGCATCGAGTGGAGCGAGTTCCCCGCCGCCCAGCCGCTGCTGGAGGCGTTGAACGCCAATGCCGTCGACCTCGGCAGCATGGGCGACCTGAATTTCTTCAGCGTCTACTCCTCGGGCGCGCCGATCAAGGCGATCGCGGCGACGCGCTCGGATGGTGCCTCCCAGAACATCATTGTGCGGGGCGACAGTCCAATTCGCAGTGTCGCCGACCTGCGTGGCAAGCGCATCGCTGCGGCGCGGGGCGGCTGGACGCATTACTCCATGCTCGCGATCCTACAGAAGGCGGGCATCCCCTTCTCTGAGGTGCGCTTCGCCTGGCTGCTCCCGGCCGAGGCCGGCCTTGCCTTCCGCTCCGGCGAGGTGGATGCCTGGTCGGTCTGGGAACCCTACACCTCCCTCCAGGTGCTGGAGTTCGGCGCCCGCGTGCTGACCGATGCCCGTGGCCTGACCCCCTCTGCCAGCGTGCTCGCGGTGCACAATACGGCGCTCACCGAGCGCCGGGACCAGCTCCTCGACTTCGTGCAGCGCAATGCGCGCGGCTGGGCCTGGGCACAGCACAACCTGGCCGAATACGCCCGCTCCACGGCGCAGATCATCCGCCAGCCCGTGCCGGTGATCGAACGTGCCTATCAGGTGAACCAGACCCGGGCGGTCCGGATCGACGAGGCGCTCGTGCAGGAATTCCAGCAGGCCGTGGACCAGGCCCATGCCTGGGGCGTGGTGCCGCAGCGGGTGAGGGTCGCGGATGCCGTGGACCAGAGCTTCACCCGGGACCTCGGAGCCTGACGCCATGATCCTTCGGACAAGCCGCCGCCGCCTGGTCGCCGGGACTGCTGCCCTGCTGGCCGCCCCCGCCATCGCACGCGGCCAGCTTCCGGTGCTGCGCATCGGCAATCAGAAGGGCGGGCTGCGCTCGCTGATCGACATCTCGGGCGAGGGGCGCGACCTCCCCTACCGGATCGAGTGGAGCGAGTTCCCGGCCGCGGCGCCGCTGCTGGAGGCGCTCAATGCGGGGGCGATCGACCTGGGCACCCAGGGTGACCTCGCCTTCCTCAGCGTCTATGCCAATGGCGCGCCGATCAAGGCGATCGGCGCCACGCGGCACAACCAGGCATCGCAGGCCATCCTGGTGCGGGGCGACGGCCCGATCCGCAGCGTCGCCGACCTGCGCGGCAGGAAGGTGGTGGGCAATCGCGGCGGCTGGGGGCAGTACCTCGTCCGGGCGGTGCTGAAGCGGGAGAACATCCCGGCCTCCGAGGTCAACATCGTCCCGCTCGGCCCGACCGATGCCTCGCTGGCCTTCCGCTCCGGCGCCGTCGATGCCTGGGCCATTTGGGAGCCCTACAACTCGATCGAGATCCTGGGCTTCGGCGCGCGTGTCCTGGTGGATGGCACCGGCCTGACGCCCACCGTAAACTTCATCTCGGTGCATGAGAATGCCATCCGCGACAAGCGGCCCCTGTTGCAGGACTTCCTGCAGCGCAACCGGCGGGGCTGGAACTGGGCTCGGAACAACATTCCCGCCTTCGCCCGCAACACCTCTGAGCTGACCCGCATCCCCGAGCCGATGCTGCGCCGCGCCTATGAGGTGCAGCAGACCCGTGCGGTGCCGATCGACGCGGCGCTGGTGGCCGAGCTGCAGCAGGCCAGCGACCAGGCCGTGGAGTTCGGCGTCCTTTCCCGCTCCATCCGCGTGGTGGATGCCTTCGATACCAGCTTCACCCTGAACGCGGAGGGCTGACCCCATGGCCAACGGACTCATTGCGCGCCGCACCCTCGCGGCGGGCGCCGTCACACTGCTTGCCGCGCCCGCCGTGCTGCACGCGCAATCCACCCCCGTGCTCCGCATCGGCAACCAGAAGGGCGGGCTGCGCTCGCTGCTGGAGGCGTCGGGCGCCGCGAAGGACCTGCCCTACCGCATCGAGTGGAGCGAGTTCCCCGCTGCCGCGCCCCTGCTGGAGGCGCTCAATGCCGGGGCGCTCGACCTCGGCTACCAGGGCGACCTGGCCTTCCTGACGGTCTTCGCTTCCGGCGCGCCACTGCGCGGCATCGGCGTGGCGCGGCCCTCGCCGGCCGGACAGGGCATCCTGGTGCGCGATGCGGCCATCCGCAGCCTCGCCGACCTGCGCGGCAAGCGGATCGCCGGCAACCGCGGCGGCTGGGGGCACTACCTGATCCGATCGGCCCTCAAGCGGGAGGGCATCCGGCCGGAGGAGGTCACCATCAACTTCCTGCCGCCGACCGACGCTCTCCTCGCCTTCCGCTCCGGCGCCGTCGATGCCTGGGCGATCTGGGAACCCTATATCTCGGTCGAGGTGCAGCAGTTCCAGGCCCGCACGCTGGTGGATGGGCGCGGCCTCACCCCCTCGATCATGTTCGTCTCGGCACATGAGGCCGCGATCCGTGACAAGCGCCCGCTGCTGGCGGATTTCCTGCGCCGCTTCGCTGCCGGCTGGGACTGGGCGCGGACGCATATCCCCGACTACGCCCGCTACAACTCCGCCCTGACGCGCATCCCGGAGCCGGCCCTGCGCCGCGCCTATGAGATCGAGGCCACGGCGGCCGCGCCGCTCGACGAGGCGCTGGTGCGGGAGTTCCAGGTGGCGGCGGACAATGCGGTGGAATTCGGCCTGCTGCAGCGGCGGGTTGATGTCGCCCGCTCCGTCGATCTCGGCTTCGCGCCCGGCCATCACGGCTGAAGAGGGACAGAGTCATGGCCTATCGTCCGGAGACCCAGGCGCTGCATGCCGGCTGGCGTGCGGATGCCACCAATGGCGCCGTCGCGGTACCGATCTTCCAGACCACCTCCTACCAGTTCGCGGACAGCGAACATGCTCGCAGCCTGTTCGGGCTGGAGAAGCTGGGCTTCATCTACTCGCGCACCGGCAACCCGACGGTCGATGTGCTGGAACGCCGCCTTGCCGCGCTGGAGGGCGGCGCCGGCGCGCTTGCCCTCGGCTCCGGCCAGGCGGCCTCGGCCTTTTCGGTCCTGGCACTGTCCCAGGCCGGGGACAACATCGTCTCCTCCACCGATCTGTATGGCGGCACCTGGAACCTCTTCGCCAATACGCTGAAGCGGCAGGGGATCGAGGTGCGCTTCGTCGATCCTGCCGATCCGGAGAACTTCCGGCGCGCGACCGATGACCGCACCCGCGCCTATTACGGCGAGACGTTGCCGAACCCGAAGCTCGCCGTCTTCCCGATCGCGGAGGTCGCAACCATCGGGCGTGCGGCGGGCATTCCGCTGATCCTGGACAACACCGCCGCACCGCTTCTCGCCCGCCCCTTCGAGCACGGCGCCGCCGTGGTGGTGTACTCGGCCACCAAGTACCTGGGCGGGCACGGCACCTCCATCGGTGGCGTCATCATCGATGGCGGCCATTTCGACTGGACGTCACAACCGGACCGCCAGCCGGCGCTCAACGCCCCGGACCCGGCGCTGGAGGCCGAGGTGGTGGTCGAGGCGAACCGCTTCTTCGCCCTGCCGGAAGCAGACAAGCTGACGGTGCAGATGATCCACTCGCCGCATTTCCGCGGCTACAACCGCGCCGGGCAGGAGATCACTCGCGGCAAGCAGGACTGGCGCGAGCAGTTCGACATCCATGCCGAGCGCGAGCCCTGGCCCCGGACCGAGGGCATGCCAGCCTGGACGCGCTTGCAGGGCCCGAACCAATGGCCGGCGGCGCAACCCCGCCTGCGCGAGGTGCTGCTGGCCTGGCAGGCGGCGCTGACCGAGGTGGCGATCCGCGTCGTCCGCGCCTTCGCCGAGGCGCTGGAGCAGTCCCCGGACGCCCTGGCTCCGATCTACGAGGGCGCGCCGAATCAGACCATGAAGATCATCCGCTACCCGGCCCGCGATGCCGACGAGAGCGATCAAGGCGTCGGCGCGCACAAGGACAGCGGGCTGCTGACCCTGCTGCTGCAGGACGAGGTCGGCGGGCTGCAGGTCCAGGGCAAGGATGGCTGGATCGACGCGGTGCCCGTGCCGGGCACCTTCGTGGTGAATATTGGCGAGCTGCTGGAGCTGGCCTCGAACGGCTATCTGCGGGCCACCGTGCACCGGGTGGTAAGCCCGGAGGGGCGGGATCGGCTGTCCGTCGCCTTCTTCCTTGGGGCGCGGCTGGATTCGACCGTGCCCGTCCTGGCCCTGCCGCCGCACCTGGCTGCCGAGGCGACCGGGCCGACGGCGGATCCGGACAACCCGCTGTTCCGGAAGGTCGGGGAGAACTACCTCAAGGGGCGCCTGCGCTCGCACCCGGATGTGGCGCGACGGCACTATGCCGATCTGGTGGAGCAGAGCGCCAGCTGTTAATTGGAAGGTACATTTAATCGTCTCTGTGGGCGCGCGGTTCGCCCTCGCGCCCCAGGGAAGATCCAGGGACACACCCTGCCATCGTAGACGGCCCAAATCTGGGCTTCGGCCGATTGCACGTCGCTGAGCCAAGGAGCGCCAAAATCCTGGCCCGGGACAACAAGTGCGGCGCGATGCGTCGGCTCTGTGTGGCAATTGGCGTATTCTATTGACCACACCATCAAGGCCTGTCCCAGAGAGTGTTCGCTCCGGGTTCCTCTCGCCACGCCACTTCCCCTTCCGCACACCTGCCTCCGCCACGGTGCCCCGTGCCGTCAAGCGCAGGTTTGGCCGGGTATTGCGCGCCGACCTTGGGGGCACGAGGTGCGGTTACCGGTCCGAAGCGTTCTCTGACTGCAGGTCGGTCTCCGAGCCTTGGGGGTTCGACGATGTTCCCATCAAGCTTCAACTCTCTGATTTTGCTGAAAATTGGATCGAATCGCCGGCCTTGAGGTTGGCAACCTCGAGTGC
>JADGHC010000365.1 GCA_019689655.1 Microbispora sp. | reverse complement strand
CGACGAGCCGGGACAGCCGCGCGCTCAGCACCTGGCGGGGCGCGCCGGTGAGCGCCTGGAAGTCGGCGAACCGCCGGACGCCGTTGAACGCCTCCCGGATGACCAGGAACGTCCACTTCTCGCCGAGCACGGCGAGGGTCCGCTCGATGGAGCAGTTTTCCACCCGCCGTATGTCGCGCATCGTAACCACAAGCTCCTCCCGCCCTCTAAGTCTAGTTGACAGACCCAGGTGTCTCACGAGAGTCTGAGTCCATGTTTGGAACTCAGGTGGCCGTGCAGCAGGCCCCGGTGGTGGACATCCGTACGGCGCGTGCGGGCGAGGACGAGGAGCGGGTGCGGCTCTTCCTTGAGGGCCTGTCGCAGACGACGCTGATGCACCGGTTCTTCGTCGGCTTCGGCCGGCCGAGCGCGAGCCTGATCCGCGCGATGGTCGCCCGGGACGACCGGCGGGACGCGCTGCTCGCGCTGCACGGCGATGCCGTGATCGGGCACGCCATGAGCCACCTCGCCGGCGGCGCGGCCGGGATCGCGGCGGAGATCGCGGTCGTGGTGGACGACCGGTGGCAAAACCGCGGCGTGGGGTCGCGGCTCGTGCGCACCCTCCTGCGGCGGGCGGCCGTACGCGGCGCGGTCGTCGTCGGCATGGACGTCATGGCCGAGAACCGGCGGGTTCTGGCCATGGTGCGCAGGGCCTGGCCCTCTGCGACAATCGTCACGGCAGGCACATCTGTCGAGATCAAAGCGCCCCTCGCGTTTGCAGAACAAGGTTCTGTTGGTTCACCATTGACTATGTGAAGAACGCGAAGAGCGGACGAGACGGCAGGGCGAGGATCATCGAGGGGGCTCTGCGCAGGTTCAGCCAGAGCGGCGTGTCCGCCACCACGCTGGCCAGCCTCCGGCAGGAGAGCGGCGTCAGCGTCGGCAGCTTCTACCACCACTTCACGAGCAAGGAACACGTCTTCGGCGTGCTCTACGCCGAGACCCTGGACATGTACCAGGAGGCGTTCGTCGGCGAGCTCTTCCGCCACGAGGACGCCCGCGCCGGCATCGAGGCCATCGTCGCGATGCACATGGCCTGGTGTGGCGAGCACCCCGAGCGCGCCCGCCTGCTGATCAGCGAGCGCCCGCCCCGGCGCAACGAGCCCGGCGGGCCGGAGGTCGCCGAGTCGAGGCGCGAGTTCTTCCGGCAGGTCACCGACTGGTGGCGGCCGCACATGAAGAACGGCGTGCTCCGCCCCGTCCCCGTCACCATGTGCTACGTGCTGTGGCTCGGCCCGGCGCAGGAGATGTGCCGCCTGTGGTTCAGCGGCGCCCACCAGCCCACCCCCGAGGAGATCCGCGAGCTGGGCGAGGCCGCCTGGAACAGCCTCAAGAGGCCCTAGCCGCGTCCGGCCAGAGCTGGTTTGTCCGGGCACTCCCCGGCCCCGCGATAGATTCGACCCGTGGACGCCCCTTCCGACCTGGTCCGGCGGCTTCGCGACAGATTCCTGGAGACCGGGTACACGATCGACGGTGTGCGCGAGCGGCTGGGCGGCATGGCCGCCTCCGCACTGGCCCGCGAGGAGATCGTGCCCGCGCTGCGCGCCACCAGGGACGCCGACCCCCTCGCCACGCTGATCCGCCTGTGGTGGCTGGGCGTCCCGGTCAGCACGGCCGCCGCCGACCTTCCGCTGCAGGACCTCATCGAGGCCGGGCTGCTGGTGCGCCTGGGCGACTCCGTACAGGCCGCCGTGCACATTCAGCCGTGGGACACCGGAACGGGCGACCCCGCGTACGTCGTCTCCGACCGCAAGGTGCGGCCGGGTGATCCCTCCCTGCGGCCCGACCACGTCGTGGGGGCGGGCGGGGCCTCGGCCAATCTCGCCCAGCTCGGCTGGACCGCGCCGGTCGGCCGGGCGCTCGACCTCGGCACCGGCTGCGGCGTGCAGGTGCTGCACCTGGCGCCCCGGGCCGAGCACGTCGTCGCGACCGACGTCAACCCCCGGGCGCTGCGGCTGGCCCGCCTGAGCTGGGGCCTTTCCGGCGTGACCGGCGTCGAGGCGCGCGAGGGCTCGATGTACGACCCGGTGGACGGCGAGCGGTTCGACCTCGTGGTGTCCAATCCGCCCTTCGTCATCGCGCCGGAGGCCAGATACACCTACCGGGAGACCGGGCGGCGCGGCGACGAGTTCTGCCGCGACCTCGTACGGCGCACGCCCCGGCATCTCGCCCCGGACGGCCGGGCCCGGTTCCTGGCCAACTGGCTGCACGTCAAGGGCGAGGACTGGCAGGACAGGGTGGGCGGCTGGCTGGCCGAGACCGGCTGCGACGGCTGGGTGGTCCAGCGCGACGTGCAGGACCCGGCCGAGTATGTCGAGCTGTGGCTGCGGGACTCCGCCGAACACGGCACCTCGGCCTACCGCGAGCGCTACGACGAGTGGCTCGGCTGGTTCGAGGCGATGGACGTGACCGGCGTGGGCTTCGGCTGGATCGCCCTGCACGACTCCGGTTCGCTGAGCCCGCTCGTGCGGGTGGAGGAGCTGACGCAGCCGGTCGAGCCCCCGGCCGGCGCGCTCGTCGATGAGGTCCTGCACGCGGCGCGCGTCGCCCACGAGCTGACGGATGAGGAGCTGCTCGACGCCCGCCTGAGCGTGGCCGAGGGCGTCGTGGAGGAACGCGTCGGCCCGCCCGGCGCCGACGACCCCTCCCGCATCGTGTTACGGCAGACCCGGGGCGCGCGCCGTACGGTCGCCGTGGGGACGGTGGAGGCGGCCCTGACGGGAGTGTGCGACGGCGAGCTGCCCACGCGCCCGCTGCTGGCCGCGATCGCCGAGCTGACCGGCGAGGACCCCGCCGTGGTGCTCCGGGACGCCCCCGCGGCGCTGCGCCCGCTGATCGCCGACGGCTTCTTCACGGTTGCAAGCCCGCGTTGATCGGAGTTTGAACGCCTCCGCGGACAGTGGTCTCGAGCGGGTTCCAGGGGGGTTCGGAACCCGTACCGAAGCCCGGCCGGTCGTCAAGTGAGGCGGCGAAGTCGCCACGGGGCGCACCGGTAGGATCCGGGCCCCCTGCGCGTCCCTGTGGCGACGGGCGGCCGGCCGGGCGGTTCACCGCCCGCGACAGTGAGAATCGGTGATCGCTGTGATCAACCACGTCCGGATGAGCCGGCTCGACGACGACCTGCGGCTCGGCCTAGGTCTCGACCTGTTCGCGCAGGAGCGCGCGGATGTCGTCGGCCTCGGGCGAGCCGAGCCGGGTGAAGATGTCGAGGGCCTTGGCCAGGGCCTGCCTGCCCCGGCCGATCTCCCCGAGGCCGGTGAGGGCCCGGCCGAGCGCGGCCAGTGACTGCGCCTCGCCGTACGGGTGGGTGATCTCGCGGCTCACGGTCAGCGCCTGCTCGGCATGCCGGGCGGCCTCGGCGTACCGGCCCGCGGCGATGAAGGTGGCGGCGAGCCGGTAGCAGACCCGCTGCTCCCAGACCCGCTGGTTGCTCGCGCGGAAGAAGGCCAGGCACTCGGCGTGGTGGACGACGGCCTCGTTGAGCCGCCCGACATGGGACAGCACGTTGCCGAGGTGATAGCGGGCACGGGCCATCCCCGCGCCGCTGCCGAGCTCGGTGAACACCGCCAGCCCGTGCTCGGCCGCCGCGATGGCGTCGTCGGGCCGCCCCAGGCCCAGGTGATCGCGGGCGGAGTAGCACGACGCCAGCGCCTCGCCCGCGGGTTTGCCCAGCTCCCGGTGGACCTGCGTCGCCCGGTCGAACCATTCGAGCGCCTCGGTGTGGCGGCGCCGCCGCCCGGCGACGACCGCCAGCGCGTTGTACGTCTCGCCCAGCACGGTGCGGTCGCCGGTCTCCTCGCTCAACGCCCGGGCGGCCAGGAAGTGCTCCTCGGCCTCGGCCAGCCGGTTCGCACCGAACAGCACCCGGCCCAGGACGTAGTGGCAGCGCATCTCGCCCCGCCGCTCCCCGGCCCGGCGCGTCGCCGCCAGCAGGGCGGAGGTCCGCTGCTCGAACTCGCGCTGGTTGGTGCCCGACTCCAGCAGCGGCTCCATCGCCAGCAGCAGGTCGGCCGCCGCGAGCAGGTCCTCGCCGGACGCGCACGCCTGGGCGACCGCGGCGAACATGTCCTCGGCCTCCGCCGACAGCCAGGCCACGGCCTCGTCGGCGGAGGAGAAGGAATGGCCCCGCACGCCCAGGTCGGTGAGGGTGTCGGCGATCGCGCTGCCTTCGTACGCCAGCCGGTGGGCGGCGCCCGCCGACGCCAGATAGAAGCCCAGCAACCGCCGCAGGGCGAGGGCACGGGCCTCGGGAGGCTCTTCCTCCTCCGCCTGCCGCCGGGCGAACAGCTTGAGCAGGTCGTGGAAGCGGTAGCGGCCCGGCGCGGGTGCCTCCACAAGGCTGACGTCGACCAGCGACTCGATCACGTCCTCGGCCTCGGCCGGGCTGAGGCCGAGCACGGCCGCCGCCGCGAAGGCCGAGATGCCCGAGCCCGACGGCAGCGACAGCAGCCGGAACGCCCGCGCCTGCCGGGCGTCGAGCTGGCCGTACCCGAGGGCGAAGGTGGCCGAGACCGCCAGATTGCCGATCTTCATCTCGTCCAGGCGACGGCGCTCGTCGGCGAGCCGGGGGACGAGCGAGGCCACCGTCCACGACGGGCGGGAGGCGAGCCTGGCGGCGACGATCCGTACGGCCAGCGGGAGGAAGCCGCAGGCGGCGACCACGTCCATCGCGGCGGCCCGTTCCGCCGCCACCCTCTCGGGCCCCGCGACCGCGGCGAACAGGGACAACGCCTCCTCGGGCTCCATCACGTCGAGGTCGATGAGCCGGGCCGAGGGCAGATCGGCCAGCTTGCCCCGGCTCGTGATGATCGCCGCGCACCCGGCCGAGCCGGGCAGCAGGTGCTCGACCTGCTCGGCGTCGCGGGCGTTGTCGAGCAGCACCAGCATCCTGCGGTCGGCGAGCAGCGAACGAAACAGCGCGGCGCGCTCGGCCAGGCCGTCGGGAATCACGTCCATCGGGATGCCGAGCGCGCGCAGGAACGCGACCAGCGCCGTCTCGGGCGCGGTGGGCTCGGCGCCGTATCCCCGCAGGTCGGCGTAGAGCTGCCCGTCGGGGAACAGGTCCTCCGCGAGGTGGGCCACGTGGACGGCCAGGGTCGTCTTGCCCACGCCGCCGATGCCGGACATCGCCGCGACCGGCATGCCCTCTCCCGCCCCTTCTCCGCGCAGCAGCGCGAGCAGCCGCCGCACCAGGCCGGTACGCCCGGTGAAGTCGGAGACGGCCGCCGGGAGCTGTGCCGGTCGCGGCATCTCGATCCTGGGGCCGGCGTCGGCCGGCGCCGGGTCATCGTGGCCGCCCGGATGCGAGAGCCGTACGGGCGCGGGGGAGAGCGAGGGGTCGGCGGCGAGGATGCGCCGGTGCAGGTCGGTCAGCTCCGCTCCGGGCTCGATGCCGAGCTCCTCCACCAGCACCTGCCGGGTCTCGGTGAAGACCGCCAGCGCCTCGGCCTGCCTGCCGCACCGGTAGTAGGCCAGCATGAGCTGGGCGCGTAACCGCTCGCGCAGCGGATGCTCCGCGACGAGCGCGACCAGCTCGGAGACGATCTCCGCGTGCCGGCCCAGCTCCAGGTCGAGCTCTATGAGGGCCTCGACGGCGCTCATCCGGCGCTCGGCCAGCCGGCCGCGCTGGTGCTCGGCGTACGGGCCGACCGCGCCGGCCAGCGGTTCGCCCGACCACAGGCGAAGGGCCTCGCGCAACCGGTGGGCGGCCTCCTCGGTCCGGCCCGCACGGCGGGCGGACTCCGCGGCGGCGCACTCGCGCTCGAAGACCGCGAGGTCGAACCGGGCGGACTCCAGCCGTAGCGCGTACCCCCGGCCCACCGAGGTCAGCAGCCGCGGCGGTGTCCTCGGGGAGCGGTCCGGCTCCAGGACGGTGCGCAGGCGGGAGACATAGGTGCGCAGCGCGCCGAGTGCGCGCGGGGGCGCGTCCTCCCCCCACACGCCGTCGATCATCTCGTCCGGCGTGACCGCGTGCCCCTCCCGCAGCAGGAGCATCGCGAGTATGGAGCGTTGCAAAGGCGTGCCGAGGTCGAGTTCGACGCCGTCACGCCACGCCAGGACGGGTCCCAGCACGGCGAAGCACAAGCCGTCGGCGGCGGCGTGTTCAGGCATGGGCCCTGTCTCCCAGTGGCAAGATTTCGACAAAATGATAGATCGTGGCGCGCTGCGGCAGTAGGACCGCGCGCGCCGGTACGGCGTGCGTTCAGGTGCTTGAAAGCGGCTTGCAAACCGTGGTGAGCGCAATGAAAGCAGCTTGCATGCGGGTGGGCCTATCACTGAGGTGCAACCCCGACATCGGGGGATCGTCCTCGAACAGGAGAATCGAAATGCGACGCTCCATCACCCTCGGCCTCGCCGCGGCCACCACCGTCGCCGCCCTCGGGCTGCCGGCCCTCGCGACCGCCGCCAACGCCGCCCCCGCCA
>JADGHC010000011.1 GCA_019689655.1 Microbispora sp. | reverse complement strand
GGGTCAGCTTCGGGCCCGGAATCCACCGCGCGGCGCAGGCGTTCACCGCTCGCATGCTCGACACGATCGCCCGAGGCGAGGACCCCTTCGCCTGACACCGCGGGCCCGGACCGGACCCCCGGACGCTACTTTCCGCCGGATGGCGGCGACCCGGGCTCGGCGGCGTACAACCAGCCCGACCAGCGGCCGACGTGGACGACGATCGCGGGCCCGGCCGGGGGACGCTCGCGATACTGGGCGTACTTGCGCACCAGCCAGGCCACGGCCCGCGCACGCTCGGGGCCGCCCTCCACGATGCGGGCGTGCCCGTCGGCGCGCACCCACCACAGCCGCTCCCAGTCGTCCTCGTAGTGGTCGGCGAGCAGGCAGACGCGGGGATTGTCGCGGATGTCGCGCAGCCGCCGCAGGTCGGTGGTGGACTTCGGCTTGTTGTCCACCGCCGTCACCACGAGGTCCGTCTCGCCGCCCCGCCCCACGGCGAAGGTGACCGGGACGAGCCTCGGCACGCCCCCGGCTCCGGCCGTCGCGAGACGGGCCACCCGGGCCGCCGCGAACAGCTCCCGGGCCCGCTCCTGCGGCATCCTCACCGGCCCAGCCTACGCAGCGGCGTGACCCCCCATCGCGCCCGCCACGCGGTTGATCATCTTTGTACGGCGGCCTATGGTGTCCGCCATGGAGGCATCTGAGTTACTCGAGCGGGCCCGCTCACGCGCGTCCGATCCCGAAGATCCCCTGGAAATCCTGTCCGCCGCGATCACCCTGATGCCGGAGCTGGGCGGCGAGGCGGACGCCCTGCTCGACCTCGCGGTACGCCGGGCCCGTGAAGCCGGCGTGTCCTGGACCGCCATCGGTGAGCGGTTCGGGTTCCTCAGACGAATCACGCGCAGGCGTTTCACGCCCGCCTTCGCCCGGCGGCACCTGGTCAACCGCCGCATCAAGCGCGACACCGCCTGCTCCTTCTGCCGCAGGCCGCCGGGCCCGCGCGTCCACATGGTCCACGGCGAGGGCGGGCGCATCTGCGACCGTTGCGTGGCACTGGCCGGCAACATCGTCGCGGGACTGGCCCGCCGCCGCCGCTGACGCCCGTCAGGTGACGGTGAGCCGCCGCGCGTAGCGCTCGTCCCGCCACAGTTCCCCGCCGAGCACCTCGGCCATCGCGGCCGCCGCGTCGTACACGTCGACGTAGCGCAGGTACAACGGGGCGAAGCCGAAGCGGATGAAGTCCGGCTCGCGGTAGTCCCCGATCACCCCCCGCTCGGCGAGCGCGCGCACCACGGGATAGCCCTGCGGGTGGCGGTAGCTGACCTGGCTTCCCCGCCGCTGCGGGTCACGCGGGGTGGCCAGGGTGAGCCCGAGCCCCGGGTCGACAAGATCGTCAATCAAATCGATGAACAGCGAGGTCAGGGCCAAGCTCTTGGCTCTGACCTCGTTCAGGTCCACCCGCTCCCAGATGTCGAGCGACGCGTTCAGCGCGGCGTACGACAAGATCGGCGGGCTGCCCGCGGCGAACCGGCGCACTCCGGGGGCGGGACGGTAGTGCGGTTCGAAGTCGAACGGCGCGGCGTGCCCGTGCCAGCCCGACAGCACGTTGTGGACGGCGTCCTGGTGGCGCGGCGCGACGTACAGGTACGCGGGGGCGCCCGGCCCGCCGTTCAGATACTTGTAGGTGCAGCCAACGGCGAAGTCCGCCTCGCCCACCCGCACCGGCATCGCCCCCGCGCTGTGGCACAGATCCCACATCATGAGCGCACCGGCCGCCTGGACCAGCTCCGTCACCGCCGCCATATCCCTGGCCGCGCCGGTGCGGTAGTCCACGTGCGACAGCAGCACGAGCGCCACATCGTCGCCCAGCGCGTCCTCCAGCGAACGGCCGGCCTCGCCGATGTCCCTGATCTCGTACGTGCCGAGCACCCGGGCGGCGCCCTCCACGACGTACCGGTCCGTGGGAAAGTTGTCGAGGTCGGAGATGATCACCCGGCGGCCGGGCCGCAGCGGAAGGGCCGCCGTGACCAGCTTGAAGATGTTCACCGAGGTGGAGTCGCCGGCCAGCACGTCGCCGGGGCGCGCGCCGATCAGCGGCGCGATGCGGTCGCCGGTGCTCTGCGGCATGTCCCACCAGCCGGCCGTGTTCCAGCTCGCCCCGAGATGCACCCCCCACTCGGTTTCGACGGTGCGGGCCACCCGTCCGGGCGTCGCGCGCGGCAGCGCGCCGAGCGAGTTGCCCAGCAGATAGACGATCCCGGGAGGAAGCGAGAACTCATCCCGGAACCCCCCGAGGGGGTCCTTGGCATCGAGGTCCTGACATTCGGCACGGCTGATAACCATCGGCAACTCCTTCAGTCACCGCATTATGTACCGAAATATCCGATCTTGTCGTGATAGTGATGACGGAGCGTTCCCGGCGAGGGGGATACCGGAACGGACCGTTCCACGGTAACGGCTGGCTATAACCCCCAGAGATCGCCACATCGGCACGATCAGCGCAAAGTAAGCACAAGACGCACCCAAGACTCGGTGCGATCGTGCACAAGACGGGGCAAGTTCTCTGGAGACGCCAAACCCCCATTGGTGACAGAGGGTGATCAGACGTGACGGAACTCCCGTCGGTGCATCACGAGTCCCCGATCTATCGCCGCATCGCCGACAGGCTGCGCGATCAGATCCTGTCCGGAGCGCTCGGTGATGGCGATCGGCTACCGGGCGAGAACGCGCTCATGAAGGAGCATGGCGTCGCACGGGCAACGGCGCGGCAGGCGCTCGCCGTGCTGATCAACGAAGGGCTCGCCGTGCCGAAGCGGGGATCAGGCGTCTACGTACGGCTGTTCCGCCCCATCCGCCGCCACGGGTCCCGCCGGCTCTCCCGTGAACAGTGGGCCCGGGGCCTGGCCATCTGGGACTCCGACACCCAGGGACGGTCGTACACCGTTGACGAGGTGAGCATCGTGCGCGAGCCGGCGAGCGAGCAGGTCGCCCGCGTGCTCGGCGTCGGCGAGGTGTGGGTGCGCCGCCGCCGCTACTCCGTGGACGGCCGTCCGGTGCAGCTCGCGGCCTCGCACTTTCCCGCCGACCTCGTGGAGGGCACGGCGATCGTCCTGCCCGACACCGGTCCCGGTGGCGTGTACGCCCGGCTGGGCGAGCTCGGGCGGGCTCCCGTGCACTTCAGCGAGGAGGTGCGGGCACGGATGCCGCTGCCCGGGGAGGCCGAGTCGCTGAGCCTTCCGGCCGGCACTCCGGTGATCTCCGTGACCCGGGTGGCCTTCGCGGAAGCAGACGTGCCCGTCGAGGTCAACGAGATGATCCTGGACGCCGCCTCTTATGTACTCCAGTACGACTTCGACGCCTGAATCAAGAGGCAAGGTCGACCTGACCATCCCGATCATTGATTTCTCTAGAGATGTCCCGCACTTTGGGGAGGAGAGGCACAAACGCGGGCAGACGGCGAGGGAAGGTGGGCGGATGTTCTTTGACCGACGCCTCGCCGAGATCGCCCGGGAGTTCCCGGAGTGGACGATCTGGCGGAGCGATGCGGGCCGGTGGTGGGCGACCCGGCATCATCCGCTCACCTCGGCGCAGCGGGCGGCGGGATGCGCGATGACCATCGACGCCGACGATCCCGACGGTCTGCGTGAGCTGCTGCGCGAGCAGGAGACCCGCGTCGCCGACCCATGAGCGCGGAAGCCCCCGGACCCGATCGGGGGCGGGGGCTTCCGCTACCACCGCAGAACCGTCTTCTCCGTCTTCCCGGCCCGGCAGGCCACACCGCCGGGCACCCCCGTTCTTGCCGCCACCGGGAGGAACGCCGCCGACGGGCCCGCGGCGTTTTTCGTCCTCACCGATGCCGGTGACTCACCCGTGACTCATCCTCACGGGCGGGACGGGAAGCTACGCGCCGGAGACCTGGGCCCCATCGGGCAGCGGACGCCGTACCCGAGCGAGGTTGACGTCGGTGTCCTCCGGGGACGGCGCCACGCCGTGGCCGTTCTCCCGGGGTCCGTCGTCCACGATCAGGACCGCGTCGTCCTCGTCCCCCTCGATCCGCCCCTGACCCGCGGCCTCGTACTCGCCGGGCGCGCCGGCGGCGGCATGCGCCTCGTGCCCGGACGGCATGGGCTCCCGGGCCTGCCGCGGGTCCTCGGCCGGCTCGTGCGGCCGCTCCTGCGCGCTCCCGGCGATGGCCTGCACCTGCGGCGCGGGCGGCAGCACCGCGGCCTCGTCGATCAGCGGGCCGGCCGCCGCCTCGCGCTGCATGAGATCGCCCAGCACCGAGCTGATCTCGGTGAGCCGGCGTACGACCTCGGCGTGCGTGTCGGACAGGTAGGCGACCCTGCGGCCGGTGTGCTCGTCCAGCGCGCTCACCCGCTGCTGCGCCGCGGCCAGCATGGCCTCGGCCTGTCCGCGCGCCTCGGCGAGCACGCGCTCCGCCTCCATCCGGGCGGCGGTGAGCTGCCGCTCCCCCTCGGCGCGGGCGGAACGCAGGGTCTCCTCCGCCTCCGCGCGGGCCGCGCCCAGCGTCTCCTCCGCCTCCGACCCCGCCTGCGCGAGCATCCGCTCCGCCGCGGCGGTGGCGTCGGCGACCCGGCGCTCGGCCTCCTCCTGGGCGGCCGCCCTGATCGCGTCGGCCTGCTCGCGCGCCGACGTCACCAGCCGTTCCGCCTCGGCCGCGGACGCCTCCTTGTTGGCCGCCGCCTCCTCCTGCGCCAGCTTGAGTATCTGGCTCAGCCGCTCCCCCAGCTCGTCGGGGTTCTGCGGCGCCCCCGCCATCCTCCGCCGCGCCTCGGCCAGCTCCATGCGGGCCTGCTCCGCCTGCTCGATCGTGCGCGCGAGCCGTTCCTCCAGGTCCCGGATCTGGTTGCGGGTCCGGGCCATGTACTCGTGGACCTGCCTGCGGCTGTACCCGCGCATGACGACTTCAAAGGAGTCGTCACTCATGAGGTCGGGGAAGTTGTCGGTCTGATTCGTCATGAGAAACCCTGGGGTTGGAGATAACGACGGTAACGCAGCCAGGACACGACTTTCCTGCTATCCGTCGCACCGCGCAACCTGAACGCCGCGAAACGGGACGCCTCATCGAGCCCGGCGGGAGCCCGTGGGATCATGGCGGCATGCCGTACATCGCCGAGCTGGACGACGACGCCGCGCCGATCATCCACCCCGAGGCATGGGTGGCCCCGGGGGCGGTGGTCGTCGGGAGAGTACGGCTCGGACGCGGCGCGAACGTCTGGTACGGATCGGTGCTGCGCGGTGACGACGAGCGGATCGAGGTCGGCGCCGAGGTCAACATTCAGGACCTGTGCTGCCTGCACGCCGATCCCGGCGAGCCGGCGATCCTGGAAGACCGGGTGAGCCTCGGCCACCGGGCGATGGTGCACGGCGCGCACATCGAGTCCGGCGCGCTCGTGGGCATCGGGGCGGTCGTGCTCGGCGGGGCGGTCGTCGGCGCCGGGTCCCTGATCGCCGCGGGGGCGGTCGTGCCGCCCGGCCGCCGCATCCCGGCGGGCGTGCTGGTGGCGGGCGTGCCGGGGAAGATCGTGCGCGAGCTCACCGACGACGATCGCGCCTCCTTCGCGCGTACGCCGGATAACTACCTCGCCAAGGCCCGTCGTCACGCCGCGGCCGTGGTTGTGTCCCGATGAGCGTGCCCGCCAGCGCCAGGTGGTCCGACAGCTCGGGGTCGGTCCTGATGACCTCGGCCCCGCCCGGACGGTAGTCGGCCTCGGTCGCGAAGATGTAGTCGATCTTCCGGCCGCCGCGCGTGGTGGGCTCGCCGCCCCGGCGCGCGATCCCGTCGGGCCGGGCGTCGACCTCGATGTAGCCGCCGTCGCCCAGGCCCATGCCGTACACGCCGGTGAGCTGGTCGTCGCCGGGCTCACGGTTGAAGTCCCCGGTGAGGATCACCGGGGACTTCCCGGCGTACTTCGCCACGAGTCCGGTGACCTGCCGCGGGGTCTCGGTGCCGGAGATGTGGGTCACACAGCAGACCGAACGGCGCGGGCCGACCCGGCCGGTGGCGCACAGCAGGCCACGCGGATGGATCCGCTCACCCGGTGCGGCCGGGTGGTCGACGTGCAGCAGCCGCCGCAGCGGCGGCGGGCCCTCGGTGCCGTTCTTCAGCGCCAGCGCCACGCCGAAGGTCTTGCCGTCCGGCGGCGTCGTCTCCGGGGTGAGGTCCCGCCACAGCGTGCGGCACCGATCCTCGCGGCCCGGCCCGCCGCCCTTGGCGTAGCCGTACCAGACCAGGTGATAGCCGGGCAGCTCGCGCCGGAGCAGGCTCACCTGGGCGTAGCACATCTCCGTGAAGGAGGCGACGTCCACGTCCCTCGATTTGATCAGCGCGGAGATCTGACCGGCCCAGGTCTTGCGGCGCTGCGGCGTCAGGTCGCGTACGCAGGTGCCGGCCCGGTTGCCCGCCGCGCAGACGTTGTAGGTGAGGACGTTCACCCGGTACGTGTCCACGGCCGCCGGCAGACCGGCTACCACAAGCGCAACAATCACCACTCCCGCCGCATATGCCCCCATACACGGAGAAGCTAGTCAGGCAGGGATCACCCCACCCAGGCGCCTGTGGTGAAATTTCCGACATTGATTGCCCATACGGGCGCGGCAACCGCGAGGTACGCCATCATCACCCAGGGCCGCCGGAGGCCGGTGACGCCGACGGAGATGTAGAGCGGCCACCACAGCAGCGAGGCCCGGCCGACCGACATGTAGAACGACGACATCGCCAGCAGCGCCACCGCCTGCGGCGCCAGGTAGGCGACGTCCGCCCAGTTGCGCCGGACCAGCCGCGCGACGATCAGCACCACCAGCACCATCGCCGACAGGATCTCTTCGCGGTACGACGTCGCCAGGACCGGCTCGTTGAGCGACCGGTTCCAGGTGTTGATGAACACGGTCCAGGGCGCCTCGGGATAGCGGCCCCAATACTGTGCCTCCGCCGCCTTCCAGGCCATCAGGTCGCCGGTGCGGTGCCAGAGATAGATCATGTAGGCCAGCACGGGGACGCCGGGCAGCACCAGCCACGGCGCTTTCCGCCATCCGCCGGGGGCACGCAGCCCGTTCCGCGCGATGAGGAACTGCACGAGCAGGCCGAAGGCGAGGAAGAGCCCGGAGATGCGGATGGACGAGGCGAAGGCGGCGCACACGGTGGCGGCCTCCCACCGGCCCCGGCGCGCCAGCAGCCACGCGGGGATGGCCAGCGCGAGGAACGGCGCCTCCGTGTAGCCGGCCATCAGGAACACCGCGAACGGGCTGAGGAAGAACGCCAGCACGGTCCAGTGACCGCTGCCCTCCCGGTACGACTCGCTGAGCCGCGACAGCGCCACCGCCACGACGGCACTGGAGACGAGCGAGATCAGGACGAGGGCGAGCCGCAGGTCCGGGATGAACGGGTGCAGGACGCGCAGCAGCAACGGCAGGCCCGGGAAGAACGCGACGAGCCGCGCCGCGTCCGGGTCGTCCGGCCGGCCGTCGTAGCCGTACGTCGCGATGTCCATGAAGTTGTACGAGTCGTACCGGTTGAACCGGTCGAGAAGCGGGTCCTCCGTACGGCCCGGCCCCGCGAGGTACAGGTAGATGTACGAGGCGACCTGCCAGAAGAACCAGATGAGCAGGGCCGTGCGGTCGCTCCGGCTGAGCCACCACGCCGCCCGGCGCTCCCAGCCGGAGCGCGTCCCGGTCTGCTCGCCGGTCGCCGCGTCGCCAGAGGTCTCCACGGACGCCATCTTCTCCGATGCCTCGTCCGCGCTCTGCTCCCGGCCGGTCCCGGCCTGCTGGATCTCCGTCACGAGCACCTATGGAATACGCCTCGGCAGCGCATGCCAAGTGGCGCTCGCCCGGCCATGAGCCCATAAGGCCGGAGAAAATCGGATATGCGCTGCTCAACGCCTCCGGCCGGATGAAACTTTCACCACACGTCTCCGGCGCGTCACGCGCCCACGCGATCTGTCGGACCGGCGGGCTACCATCGATCCAGCGAGGGGACCACCGGATTCGTCCGGCATTCGTGCGCCCCGGAGGGACCGCCGGTCCGGGCTTGACAGTCGCCCGCTCCGGTCGCCTCAACCGGGCGAGAAGCCGTCCTCTCCGAGGACGGAGGAGTCACTGCCGCGTGTACTGGGACGGGTTCACGGCGATGGAGCGCGACGTGCGCGCCGTCGTCTGCGACCCGCGGTGGGCACAGCTCCCCCCGCCCGCCCGGGCGCACACCCTGGCCCAGCGGGCGCTGGTCACCCCTGACGGCTCCCGGTGGCTGTTCGGCGCGTACGCCCGGTGGTACCGGCTGGACCGGGTCGACGGCCGCTGGCACCTGTCGGCGCCCCCGGTGCACCCCGCGATCCGCACCGGCGCCCGGCCACAGCCGCCGGACGTCGCGATCCCGCCCGCGCTGATCCCCTCCGGCCCCGACTTCGCGTACGACCGCGGGTCCACCCAGGCGTTCGTCGGCCCGGACGTGCCACAGGAGATCACCGAACGGCTCCGCGCACTGCTTCTCGCCCATCGCGTGCTGCAGCGGGAGGACTACCCTCTCGGCGACAGCGTCTACCGGGAGATCTTCGCCCGCGACGTCGCCTCGACGGTGGCCGCCGTGTGGGGAACGATCATGTGGTGCGCCTACGCGCCCGCCTTCGACGGCAACGAGGTCATGCTGTCGATGTTCGGCGAGTTCCTGGCCCGGCCGCTGCCCGGCGACGACTGGGTGCGCTGGCTGCCGATGGGGTCGCTCGACGCGCTCGTGGCCCTGTACGCCGAGCGGATGCGCTCCGGCGCGCGGCAGGCGGGCCTGCGCCTGGCCGGGCTGATGGCCGAGACCGCCGCCGTGCTGCGCGCCGACCCCCGGTTCCGGCCGCGGGCCGACGCGCTGATCGCGATGGCCGAACCGCTGCGCACCCGCCCCTGGCTGGACCGGGACGCCATTCCCGGCGGCGCCGTACGGCAGGCCTGGCTGGCGCGCTGCCCGCCGAATCTCGTCCCGGCCACGCTCTCGGAATGGGCGCCGGGCGAGCATTTCCGGCACACCTTCTACGACTTGGTCGAGGCCCTGGGCTACACGGCCGCACGCCGGCTGGATCCGCGGGCCGTCGCGGCCTCGCTGCTCGCCGCCGACGTGGCGGGCGTGTGCGGCATGTCGGAGCCCGCCTGGGCGGCGCCGGGTGGTTCGCGCACCGCGCAGGTGGTCACCACGTTGTATTCGTGGATGGACGACGAGCTGCGGCAGGCCCTCTATCTCGCGCTCACCGACCCCGCCCATCCGCTGCGGGGCTGCTGGCCGGCCGATGGTCAGCTGCCGCCGGGGCTGGTCCCGCCCGACCGGGGGACCGCCGCCGCCCTGCTCGGCTCCGCGTACGCGACCGGGCTGGCCTGGTGCGCCCTGACCGGTACGCCCGCGCCGTCCGAGGGCTTCGCGGTGTGCTCCGCGGTTGTCAAGTGCCTGATCCACCAGAGGGACGACCCGCGGCCGCAGCAGGCACCGGAGCGCAGGCGTGACCTGGACGAGTCCGGCAGCTGGCTGTTCGAAACTTCCAATTCGGATATTTCGCCCTTACCTCCGCTTTAGCAATCCCTTCCCCCTAACACCCCCTTTTTCACCGAATTGTGATCTCAGTATCGGGGAAATGGTCCCGGGAGGGGACGAGGGGTACGGGTCGGAATGGTCACGATGGGCCATGTCGCGGCAGGGTACCCGGACGTAACCTCGTGATGGGTGTGGGCTGCGGAAGGAAGGACGACGCGGTGGGGCACGACGACCTGGACTCTCGGGTCCACGACCGTGTCGCGTTGGACGAGATCGCGCTCTACGCCGAGGTGCTGGAGGCCGTGAACGTCACGGAAAACCGACTGACCTTGGAAGAGCTCGACCACGCGCTCGGATTGCGGACTTCGGCGAGCCGTTGAAGGCATGGACCGTCCCGGGCACCACGGGGTCCCGGGACGGCGTGCTCAACCGGAACGACCCGCGCCACCCGGACGTCCGGGAGGCACGGAAATAGATCGCAACAGGATGCCACGCACGGGCGGTCACGACCTGACGAGCCGGGCGATGGCCGCCGAGGCTTCCTTGACCTTCTGACCGGCCTCGGGTCCGCCGCTCTTGACGGCGTCGGCGACGCAGTGGGCGATGTGATCCTCCAGCAGGCCGAGCGCCACCGCCTGAAGAGCGCGGGTGGCCGCCGAGACCTGGGTGAGGATGTCGATGCAGTAGGCGTCCTCGTCCACCATTCGCTGCAGTCCGCGGATCTGTCCCTCGATCCGGCGCAGGCGGGTGAGGTAGGCCTGCTTGTCCCCGCTGTACCCGTGCATTCTTCAACGATACCCGCTACCGGTATCGTGCGTCGCCGTCCACGACACGGCGGGTAGGGTGGGCGGTCCCGGGAATGCATCCATCGACCTGCCCGTAGCGGTGCTGGAGTCGCGGATGGCATCGCAAATACTGCTTCGTACGCTGCCGTTCGCCGCCATGGCGGCGGTAGCGGTGATCGAGCTGCTCACCGCGCGGTCGCTGGGCCTGCTGCCGCTGCTGACCCTCGGGCCCGCGTTCGCCGCGCTGCGGGGTGGTGTGCGGGACACGGCGCTGGCCGGGCTGATCGCGATCGTGCTGTCCGCGCCGCTGGCCTACCACGACCACCTGTTCGGCCGCCCGCAGATCACCACACTGATCGCGATCGTCGGGGTCACCGCGGCGGCGATGCTGGCCTCCCGGCTCCGGACCGAGGGCGAGCGCGAGCTGGCGAACGTCCGCACCGTCGCGGAGGCGGTCCAGCGGGTGCTGCTGCACCCGGTGCCCCGCCGCGCGGGTGACCTGCGCATCGCCCTGTCCTACATCTCCGCGGCCGTGGACGCCCGCGTCGGCGGGGACCTGTACGACATCGCCAGGGGGCCGGGCGGTATCCGCCTGATCATCGGCGACGTGCAGGGCAAGGGCCTGGACGCGGTGGAGACGGCGGCGTCGGTCGTCGGCGCCTTCCGGGAGGCCGCCTACGACGAAGCGGAGCTGACCGACGTCGGCCGGCGGCTGGAGGAGCATCTCGCGCGACAGCTCGCCGGGGAGAAATTCGTCACCGCCGTGCTCGCGGAGGTGCGCGAGGACGAGATCTGGCTGCTCAACTACGGCCACCCGCCGCCCTTGCTGCTCACCTGCGACGGCCGGATCCGGCGGCTCGAACCGCCCGAGGAGACGCCTCCGTTCGGCCTGATCGCCCTCGCCCCCACCGGGCCCGACCCGTACGGCTGCACGTTCCGCGAGGGCGACCAGATCCTCTTCTACACCGACGGAGTGATCGAGGCGCGTGACCGGCACGGGACCTTCTATCCCCTGGAGGAGCGGGCGGCCTGCCTCCTCCGGGCCGAGTGCCCGCAGGCCGCCATCGACCTGCTGGAACGTGATCTGACCGCGCACGTCGGCGGTCCCGTCCCCGACGACGCCGCCATGCTGCTCCTGCGCCGGGAACGACCCCGAGGGCCCGGCCCGGGCATCGACCGGCGATCCTTGGCGAAGGACGGAGCCGGGCGAGCAAGGGCGGGGCGAAGCCGGAAAGGTGGCACCCGCGGCGTGAACAACCCCGGCGGCGTCACGTGGCGTCCCCGCAGGTGACGGATCAGACCCGGGAGCGCAGTCCGTACATGAGCTCCTCCCAGCGCGCCGCGACGACGGGCGCGGCGTGGGCGGAGGCGGTCTCCAGCGCCCCGGCCGCCAGCTTCATCCGGCGGCGTTCGTCGTCCACGAGGCCGAGCAGCGCACAGGCGAGCGACTCGGCGTCGCCGCCCTCCCCCTCCTGGACCAGCACGCTGTCGCGGCCCGGGCGCAGGAACTCGGCCGGCCCGCGGGATCCGGCGAAGCCCACGACCGGCACCCCGCAGCTCAGCGCCTCGATGACGGTCATGCCCTGCACCTCCTGCCGCGACGGCACCGCGACGACGGATGCCTTCGCGAACTCGCCGGGCAGGTCGGGCGTGGTGCCCATGAAGTACACATGGTTGTGCAGGTCGAGCTCGCGGACCAGGGCACGCAGCCGCCGCTCCTCGGGGCCCCCGCCGTACAGCCGCAGCCGCCAGTCGGGCCGCTTGTCGGCGACGATCGCGAAGGCGCGCACGAGCTGGTCGTAGGACTTGCCGGGCACCAGCCTGCCCCCGGCGCTGACGATCCGGTTGTCCATCCGGGAGCGCGGCCACGGCGCCACGGGCAGGGCATCGGGGATGACGTGGACCGACAGGTCGTCCTCGAGCAGCCGCACCCACTCCTCCCGGCGGCCGGGGGTGTTCACCACGACGGCGTCGAGGCGGGGATAGGCGCGGCGCACCGGGCCGGGCACCGACGGCCTGCTCCACTCGCGGGCGATCCGGACGATGTGCCGCGGCGTGTACCTCGCGGCCTGCACGCTCAGCGACGGACGGGTGGTGATCAGGACGTCGGCGTGCAGGCCGCGCAGCGCCCGCCAGAGCGCCACCTCGGTCCGCACCTGCCCCCGGGGCAGCAGATGGTGGACCCCGGGCCGGGCGTCCACGAGCCAGCGGAGCGTCACCCGGCGGTCGACCGGGAAGAACGGCGTCTCCCTGGTGCGCCGGACGCTCACGATCTCCACGTCGTGCCGCGAGGCCAGCCCTCCTGCCAGGTTCAGCATGGCCCGCACGTCACCGCGCATGCCGTACGCCGAAGGAAGCAGGAACGTGATCCTCACGCTCCGACCTCCAGCAGCAGCTCGTCCGCCGGGGTGAAGCTGGGCCGGATCGGCACGCCGTCCACGAGCGTGAGGGGATAGTGGACGCGGCGGCGCTTGCCCTCGACGTCGTCGAGCCGGGCGCCCAGCGGCAGCGCGCGGTCGACTCCGTCGACCTCCAGATAAGGCTCCCAGGAGCCGTGCGAGTCGGGGGTGGCGGCCAGCACGTCGCACAGCGACAGCGCCGCGTGGAAGCGAACCCCCTGGACGGTGGCGGCGACCCGCACGGTCGCTCCCGGTTGACCGGTGCCCGGATCACCGGCGTCCGGGTCGCCGTGACCGGCGTTCCCGCGGCCCGAAGCGGTGTGGCGCAGTGCCAGCGTGGCGCGGCGGTGCTGGTCGTCGTCTTGCAGGCCGGTGTAGGCCAGCAGCCCGGTCACCTCGAAGCGCCCCTCGCGGAACCACACCGCGCGGACGTCGGCGACCGGCTCCGCCGGATCTATCTTCAGGGCCAGGAATCCGTTGCGGGTGCGGTAGGCCCGGTAGGCCAGCGTCCGCCGGCCCAGCGCGTACGCGTCGATACGGTCGAGCGAAAACCCGGGATCGACGCTTTGAATGCGGGTGCGGACGCCGTTTTGTTCGAGATAGGCGTCCCACCGGCCGGGGCTGAGATCGAGTGGCGCCAGGCAGACCGCGACGCCGGCGTCCCGCGCACGCCCGGCGGAGGCGCCGAGCGTCACCTGCCGTTCCTCGCCGGTGCCCCGTCGCCGCAGGATCAGGCGGCTGCCGTCCGTCAGCGGCTCGGTGATGGACAAGCGCAGGGAGAGGACGTCCGCCAGGGTGACCTCCGCGTCGGTGACGACCACACCCATCGTCCAGCCCCCTCCCCGTCGATTGAGCCAACGTTGAGGTTACCGTGATTTTCCTGTTATGTGGAGAAAGCCGTTGTCACTCTTTCGTGAAACACGGCTCATTCCGTCAATCTGACCGAGGTTTTCCACAAATAGTTCACGATCACGGCAAGCCGGGCTTTACCCCTGCTTGATTGATTTGATGAGGAGCTGGGCGACGTCGACGACCTCGAGCGTCTCCTTGGCCTGACCGGCGTTCTTCTTCTCGTTGATCGCATCGCCGAGCATCACCAGGCAGAACGGGCAGGCGGTCGAGACGGTGTCGGGATCGGTGGTCAGCGCCTCCTCCACCCGCTCGGTGTTGATGCGCTTGCCGATCCGCTCTTCCATCCACATCCGCGCGCCGCCCGCGCCGCAGCAGAATCCGCGGTCCTTGCACCGGTGCATCTCCTGGGCCCGCACGCCCGGCACCTTCGCCATGATGTCGCGCGGCTGGGCGTACACCTTGTTGTGCCGCCCGAGGAAGCACGGGTCGTGGTAGGTGATCTTCTCCTCGATCGGCGTGATCGGGGTGAGCTTGCCCTCCTCGACCAGGCGCGCCAGCAACTGGGTGTGATGCACCACCTCGTAGGTGCCGCCGAGCTGGGGGTACTCATTGGCCAGGGTGTTGAAGCAGTGCGGGCAGGTCGCCACGATCTTCTTCACCCCGGCGTCGTTGAGCGTCTCGATGTTCTGCTGGGCGAGCATGGAGAACAGGAACTCCATGCCCAGCCGGCGGGCCGGGTCGCCGGTGCAGGCCTCCATCGGGCCGAGCACGGCGAACTTCACCCCGGCGATGTGCAGCAGCTCGGCCACCGCCTTGGTGGTCTTCTTCGCCCGGTCCTCCAGTGCGCCCGCGCACCCCACCCAGAACAGGTACTCCACGTCCTCGGGCATCTTCTCGTCGACGATCGGCACCTCGAAATCGAGTTCCTCGATCCACTCGGCGCGCTTCATCTCGCTCATGCCCCACGGGTTGCCCTTGTTCTCCAGGTTCTTGAGCATCACCCCGGCCTCGGACGGGAACGACGACTCGATCATCACCTGGTAGCGGCGCATGTCCAGGATGTGGTCGATGTGCTCGATGTCGACCGGGCACTGCTCCACACAGGCCCCGCAGTTGGTGCACGACCACAAGACGTCGGGGTGGATGACCCCTTCCTCCCCCACCAGCGGCTTGTCCAGCAGCGCCAGCACATCCTGCGGGACGTTCTCCGCACCCGTGCCCGCGCCCGCCTTGTCGCCGGCCAGCAGATACGGCGCCACCGCGAAGGCGTGGTCACGCTGGTCGAGGATCAGCATCTTCGGCGACAGCGGCTTGCCGGTGTTCCACGCCGGGCACTGCGACTGGCACCGCCCGCACTCGGTGCAGGTGTAGAAGTCCAGGAACCCCTTCCACGTCGTGTCGGTGATCTTCCCGCGGCCGAAGACGTCGGTCTCGGGGTCGGCCTCCTCGAAGTCCAGCACCTTGCCGCCGCTGCGCATCGGCTGCGCCGCCCCCAGCCCGTCCGGGCGGCGGGAAAACAGCACGTTCAACGGCGCGGTGAAGATATGCAGGTGCTTGGAATTCACCACGAAGACCAAGAACACCAGCATCACGCCGATGTGCAGCAGCAGGCCGGTCGCCTCCAGCGCCTCGCTCGTGGGCAGGATCGCCGCCACCGCCTCGGAGGCGAACGCTCCGGACGAGTAGGGGAAGTTGCCGGTGTTGACCGCCGCCCCGCGGAACAGGAACATCGTCCAGATCACGTTGAAGATCATGAACAGCGTGAACCAGGCCCCGCCCAGATGCGAACCGGAGAACCGGGAACCACGGCCCAGCTTCGCCGGCGAGTTCTTGATCCGGATGGCGGTGAAGGCGACGAGCCCGAGCAGCGCGGCGACCGCGATGAAGTCCTGCAGAAAGCCCAGCACCGGCCAGGTCCCGATCAACGGGATGTGGAAGTCCGGCCTGCCGGTGATCGCCCCCTGGATCAGCGCGCCGTACGCCTCCAGATAGACCGTGGCCAGGATGAAGAACGCCCACATCACGAAGAAGTGCGCGGTGCCCGACGGGGTCCACTTCAGCAGCTTGCGCTGGCCGAACACCTCCACGAGCTGCGTCTTGATCTCCGCGCCCACATGCTGCTTGGCGTACTCGATGCGCTCCGGGGCCGGCTGCCCGAGGCGGGCGAGCCGGTAGAGGAACAGCACGCGACGCCCCGCCAGCGCGACGGCCACCACCGTCGCGACGAGACCTGCAATCGCCACCCAGAGCACGAGTTCCTCCCACGTCGAACGTCGGCGGCCAGCGTACGGCGCGGCGCCCTCGCGGGGACGGGCCGAGTCCCGCCCTGTGGATAACGCCTACGCTCCCCGAATGGTACCGGCGAGTAACTTATCCTGCGTCACGCTCGGCGAGTGGCCCTTATCACGGAGTTCCCCACCGATGCCACCGATACTAGAACAAAGCTCTACAAGAAGGTATGCGCGGGGCGGCAGACGCCGGGCGGCCGCCCTATCCGGCCAGATAACGCTGTATGACCGGGCCGACCAGCGCGACGATCTCCTCCACGTCGGCGGAGGCCAGCGGCTCGAACCGGAAGATGTACCGCGTCATCACCACGCCGAACAACTGCGCGAAGGCGGCCTCCATCCGCAGCGGCGGCACGGCCATCGCCTCGGCCACCCGGCCGAGGATAGCGGTGGTGAAGAACTCGCGGACCATGCCGACGGCCTGCTCGTTGACCATCGCCGTCCGCACCAGCCCCAGCAGGGGCTCCCTGGCCACCGGGTCGGCCACCATCGTCAGGACGAAGCGGACGAGGCGCTCGCCGACCTCCTCACGCGGCCCGGAAAGAATGACGGGGATCGCGGTCGAGGGGTCCATCGGCAGCCGCATGGCCGCGACGAACACCCCCTCCTTGCTGTCGAAGTAATGGTGGACGAGCGCGGGATCGACGCCGGCCTCGCGGGCGATGCCACGGATCGTCGCCCTGTCGAACCCCTTTTCCGCGAAGACCCTGCGCGCCGCGGCCAGGATCTCGCCACGGGTGTCCGCCGCTCCCGGGCGCCGTCCGGGCCGCCGTCCCGGTCGCCGCCTGCCGCCCGAGACCTCCGGCACCTCCGTCGCCACGTCGCTCCCCGCTCCCGCTCAGCCCCTACGGCCCACCGCAAGATACACGCGCATGGGAACGGTCAGCCGACCGTCGGGGAAGACGCGGCCGAGCTCGGCGCGCTCCCGTGCGAGCAGCTCCTCCACCACGTCGCCCGGCATGCTCGCCATGTACGAGTGGGAGCGCAGGTCGGTCAAGAAGTCCTCAAGCCGCACCGACCTGGTCCAGTCGATCCAGATGTCGGCGACGGCCAGGCCCACGTCGGACATGGCCGCGGCGATCGGCGGCATGCTCCATCCGGGCAGCACGGGCCCGATGTAGCCGGGGCACGACTCGGCGAGCCGCACCTGGTTGGCGGCCAGCCAGTCCGCCTTGCCGGGGTCCACGCTGTTCCACCAGCCGGCGACCGCGCCGCCGTCCCGGACCACCCGTACGGCCTCGGCCACCGACAGCGCCGGGTCGAGCCAGTGCCACGACTGGGCGTACGTCACCAGGTCGGCCACACCCGTGCCGACGGGCAGGTCGTTGCCGTCGGCCAGTACGGCCGGGCAGTCCGAACGGGCCCGGAGGCGGGCCAGCATCCGCTCCCCACGGTCCACGGCGACGACCCGGGCGCCGCGGTCGAGCAGGCCCCGCGTCGAGATGCCCGTGCCCGCGCCGACGTCGATCACCGTCGCGCCGTCGAGCTTGATCCCCGACAGGTTCTCCAGTGCGAGATAGAGGGCCTCCGGGTAGTTCGGCCTGGCCGCGTCGTACTCCTGGGAGACGCGGTCGAAGACCCGGTGGCTGTCCGCGATCCGTTCGTTCATGAGGCAGTCGGCGACGCTGCGAAGTGGAGTCTGGTGAAGGCCAGCGCCTCGGCCAGGTCCTGGATGCGCTCGGTGCGGCTGGCGGCCTTGCGCGTGTTGATCTCCAAGACGATCAATCCCTGATAACCGTTGCCGGCCAGGCGCTCCAGGATCGGCGCGCAGGGCTGCGACCCCCGTCCGGGCACCAGGTGCTCGTCCTTGTTGGTGGTGCCCACCCCGTCGGCCAGGTGCAGATGGGCGAGCCGGTCGCCCAGTTTGGTCGCCATCTCCATCGCGTCGGCCCCGGCCACGGCCGTGTGCGACAGATCGAGCGTCACCTCGGGGAAGTCGTAGTCGATGGGATTCCAGTCCGGCGCGTACGGCACGACCTCGCTGCCCCTGGCCCGCAGCGGGAACATGTTCTCCACCGCGAAGACGACGTCGGTCTCCTCACGCATCCTGGCCAGGCCCTTCTCGAACTCCCTGGCATAGTCGCGCTGCCAGCGGAAGGGCGGGTGGACGACGACGGTACGCGCGCCGAGCCGCTCGGCCGCCTCGCGTGCCCTGCGGAGCTTCATCCACGGATCGCGGCCCCACACCCGCTGGGTGACCAGCAGGCAGGGCGCGTGCACGGCGAGGATCGGGATCTCGTAGTGATCACGCAGCCGTTGGAGGACCTCGACGTCTTGACTGACCGGGTCCTGTCCCACCATGATCTCTACGCCGTCGTACCCGAGCCGGGCGGCCAGTTCGAAGGCGTCCGGCGTACGCTCCGGGTACACCGACGCCGTCGACAGCGCCACCTTGCCGCTGGGCACGCGGATGTCACTCATGAGGCCAGCCTCCCCTGGCGGCCTGCGGGCACGTTCCAGTCCCGTGGCCGTGGCCGTCCCTTCGCTTCCTGCGCCCGTTCACGGATCCAGCCTAAGCCGCCCCCGCGCCGCGTGCCGCTTCGCCACAAGCAACTGCCGAAGTCGCCAACTAATGTGAGCGCATGGCGCGGATCGTGAGCGGGGCCGTCCCCAGTCCGAACATCTGGAACAATCCCCAGATCTACGAGCTGGAGAACCTCGCGATCGGCCCCGCGGGCGCGGCCGAGGCGGCGATGCGTGCCGTACGCCCCTGGGACGGCGCGACCGTGGTGGAGATCGGCTGCGGCAACGGCTTCCACCTGCCCGCGCTCGCCGCGTCCGCCGGACGGGTCGTGGGCGTCGAACCGCACGGCGGCCTGGCGGCCGGGGCCGCCGCCCGCTGCGCGTCGCTGCCCAACGTCACGGTGCGTACGGGCACCGCGCAGGCGCTGCCGCTCCCCGACGCGTCCGCCGACGTGGCCATCGCGCGCTGGGCATACTTCTTCGGGCCCGGCTGCGAGCCGGGGCTGCGCGAGCTGAGGCGGGTGCTGCGCCGGGGCGGCGCGGCCTTCGTCGTCGACCTGGACGCCTCGCGCGGGGCGTTCGGCCGCTGGTTCCGCCGGTCGCTGCCGTCGTACTCCCCCGAGGCGGTGGAACGCTTCTGGTCCCGGCAGGGCTGGCAGCGCCGGGAGCTGGATCTGCGGATGACGTTCAGTTCCAGGGCCGATTTGGAGGCGGTGCTCCGCATCGAGTTCACGCCCGAGGTGGCCGAGGCCGCGATCGCCGAGGTCGAGGGGCTGGAGATCCCCTACCCGAACGTCCTGCGCTGGCGGGAATTCTGAACGTACGGCTTGACCTTCACGCCGACGTCAACCTTTACGGTCGTGGCGGAAGGAGGGCCGATGCGGATCGGCGAGCCGGCCCGGCGCGCGGGGGTGAGCACCCGGGCGCTGCGCTACTACGAGCAGCGGGGACTCATCCGGTCGCGCCGTTCGGCCAACGGATATCGCGAGTACGACGAGTCGGACATCCGGATCGTCGCCGAGATCCGTGCACTCGGCGAGGTCGTCCGGCAGATCGTGGGCGCCAAGCCCAAGCGCCTGCTGCTCGCCGACCTCGCCGGTCACTTCTGGCCACGTCTTCACAAATGCATCATGGGCCGCTTATATAAGCATTGACTTCTATAAGCGGCCCTCGGCATAGTGGCCGAAACGACGAGGAAGAGCGGCGATGAGCGACCTGATAGACGAGATCAACCGAGTCCACCGCGTGGTCGGCACGCGCGACCTGCCCGAAGGCGAGGCCCGTACGGTGCTGCTGCGGCGCACCTACGCGGCCGAGATCGAGGATGTGTGGGACGCCTGCACCAACCCCGAGCGGATCCGCCGCTGGTTCCTTCCGGTGAGCGGCGATCTGAAGCTCGGCGGGCACTACCAGCTTCAGGGCAACGCGGGCGGGGAGATCCTGCGGTGCGAGCCGCCCCGGCTGCTGCGGGTGAGCTGGCTGTTCGGCGAGAACCCCGGCTTCAGCGAGGTCGAGGTGCGGCTGAGCGCGGAGGGCGACGGCCGCACGCTCTTCGAGCTGGAGCACGTCGCCGTGGTGCCGCCGGAGTTCTGGGACCGGTACGGGCCGGGGGCCACCGGCGTCGGCTGGGACCTGGCGCTGCTCGGGCTCGGGCTGCACCTGCGCGGCGAGGTGATCGAGGACCCCGCCGCGTGGGAGCAGTCGGAGGAGGCGCGGGAGCTCATGCGGCGCAGCAGCGACCTGTGGGGCGAGGCCTACCGTGCCTCCGGCGCGCCGGACGACGTGGTGGCCACCGCGGTCGCCGGCACCACCGCCTTCTACGTGCCGGACAAGCCGGCGGACTGATTCCGGAGGGGAATGTCGGCGGCGGCCGGTAACCTCCCGCACGTGAGCAAGGCAGCGAAACCGGCGTACCGATGCACCGAGTGCGGCTGGACCACGGTCAAGTGGGTCGGCAGGTGCGGGGAGTGCCAGTCGTGGGGCACGGTCGAGGAGGCCGGGGCCCGGCAGGGCGTCCACGTGGTCAAACCCGGCGCGGTCTCCGCCCCCGCCGTCCCGATCGGGCAGGTGAAGGCCGAGGTCGTCAGCGCGCGCACGACCGGGGTCCCCGAACTCGACCGCGTGCTCGGCGGCGGCCTCGTCCCGGGCGCGGTCGTGCTCCTCGCGGGCGAGCCCGGCATCGGGAAGTCGACGCTGCTGCTCGAGGCCGCCGCCCGCACCGCGCGCGACGAGACCGTCCTCTACGTGACCGGCGAGGAGTCGGCCTCCCAGGTGCGCATGCGCGCCGACCGCATCGGCGCGATCGAAGACCGGCTCTACCTCGCCGCGGAGACCGACCTGTCCGCGCTGGTGACGCACGTGGAGAAGGTGCAGCCGAGCCTGCTCATCGTCGACTCGGTGCAGACGATCGGCTCGGCCGACGCGACCGGGGTGCCCGGCGGCGTGACCCAGGTCAGGGAGGTCGCCGGCAACCTGGTCCGCATCGCCAAGGAACGGGCCATGTCCACCGTGCTCGTCGGCCACGTGACCAAGGAGGGCACGATCGCCGGGCCGAGGGTGCTGGAGCACCTGGTGGACGTCGTGCTCCACTTCGAAGGCGACCGCAACTCCCGGCTGCGCATGGTGCGCGCGGTGAAGAACCGGTTCGGCCCGATCGACGAGGTGGGCTGCTTCGATCTGCACGAGCGCGGCATCACCGGGATCCCCGACCCGAGCGGGCTGTTCGTCTCCCGCCACCCCGAGCCGGTGCCGGGCACCTGCATCACCGTGACCATCGAGGGCACCCGGCCGATCCCGGCCGAGCTGCAGGCCCTGGTCGGCCCGACTGAGGCTCCCCAGCCCCGCCGCACCACCTCCGGCCTCGACGCCTACCGGGTGGCGATGGTGCTCGCCGTGATGGAGCGCCGGCTGCGCGCCAACATCGCCAAGTGCGACGTCTTCACCGCCACCGTGGGCGGGATCCGCCTGACCGACCCCGGCGTGGATCTCGCGCTGATGCTGTCGGTCGTCAGCGCGGCCAGCGACCGGGCGCTGCCCGCCGGGCTCGTCGCGCTCGGCGAGGTCGGCCTGGCGGGCGAGCTGCGGCCCGTACGCGAGGTGCGGCGGCGGCTGGCCGAAGCGGCCCGGCTCGGCTTCACCAGGGCGCTGGTGCCCTCCGGCTCGCTGGATGAAGAAGGCGCCCGCCGGGAGGCGGCGGCGAGGCCCGGCCGTCTCGTGGCGCTGCGCTCGCCGGCCGGCCGTACGACGTCGTTCGCGCCGGGCTTCGAGGTCACGGAGGTGGAGAACGTGTGGGACGCCCTGAACCTCATGAGGTGAGCATGTGATCGGGCGTGACACCGGTGCGCACGCACTTACGCCGGTAAACTCTCTTTACTGCCCCGTGGGCCGTGGCCTCGCCCCCGCGCCCCAAGGGGCTTCACAAGGCCGTCCGCGGCGCGCCTCGCGGACCTCGCCGTCACATGGATTCGGCAAGAAAACGATCTGAGGGATACGACAGGGCGAGCCCTGGGGTGCATGTGCTGGACAACGACAAGGCGATCGACGACCGCAGAAGGGCCGTGCTCGCCGCGCTCGCCCCGGGAACCGAGCTCCGTGACGGCCTGGAACGCATCCTGCGCGGCCACACCGGTGGTCTGATCGTCCTCGGCTACGACCGTACGGTCGAGGACATCTGCACCGGCGGGTTCACGCTCGACGTCGAGTTCTCGGCGACCCGCCTGCGCGAGCTGGCCAAGATGGACGGCGCGATCGTGCTCGACACGGCCCATCAGAGAATCGTGCGGGCCGCCGTGCACCTCGTGCCCGACCCGGCCATCCCGACCAACGAGTCCGGCACCCGGCACCGCACCGCGCAGCGGGTGGCCAAGCAGACCTCGCTGCCGGTCATCGCGATCAGCAAGTCGATGCGGATCATCGCGCTCTACCTCGACGGCATGCGCTACGTGCTGGAGGAGTCGGCCGCGATCTTGTCCAAGGCCAACCAGGCGCTGGCGACGCTCGAACGCTACAAGAAACGGCTCGACGAGGTCTCCGGCAACCTGTCCGCCCTGGAGATCGAGGACCTCGTCACGGTCCGCGACGTGGCCGTCGTCGTGCAACGCCTGGAGATGGTCCGCCGCATCGCCCGCGAGATCGAGGGGTACGTCGTCGAGCTCGGCACCGACGGGCGGCTGCTGTCCCTCCAGCTCGACGAGCTGTTCGCGGGCGTGGAGAACGACCGGGTGCAGATCATCCGCGACTACGTGCCCGGCTCGCTCGGCGGCCGGCCGTACGGCGACGCCGACGCCATGCGGGAGCTGGACGAGCTGTCCTCCGTCGACCTGCTCGACCTGTCGAAGGTGGCCCAGGTCCTCGGCCACCACGGCGGCGACGCGCTCGACACACCGGTCAGCCCGCGCGGCTTCCGGCTGCTCACCAAGGTCCCCCGCCTGCCCGGAGCGATCGTCGACCGGCTCGTGAGCCACTTCGGCGGCCTGCAGAAGCTGCTCGCGGCCAGCACCGACGACCTCCAGGCCGTCGGCGGCGTGGGCGAGACCCGGGCACGCAGCGTCCGCGAGGGCCTGTCCCGGCTCGCCGAGTCGTCCATCCTGGAGCGTTATCTCTGACGCCCGCCGAGACGACGCCGGCCGGGTGACGCGTCCGGGTCAGCGCAGGTGGAAGACGACCTTCGGGCTCTTCAGCCGGCCCGCGTGCGCCGTCGCGACGTACGTGCCGGGATCGGCGGGCGCCCGCTTGCCCGCGCACGTGCTCCCCGAACGGTGGCGGTCCCAGCGGATCGTGCGGACGTAGGGGATGCCGCGCTCCAGTACCTGCTTGTCCACTCCGTCACCCGCCACGCAGTCGGCCGTCGACCACACGCGCTCGCCCCCCGACAGCACGCGCATCTCCAGCGTGCGCGGCCCGACGTCCACCGTGCACTCGACCTTGCCCGTGTTCACGACCGTCAGCAGGAAGGTCGGCGTGGCGCCCTTGCCGTACACGTCCTGGCCGGTCTGCAGCGCGAGCACGAGATCCTTCTCGTCACAGGGGTCGCCGGGGCGCCGCGGCTTGCCCGGCGAGGGCGAGGCGCTCGCGGAGGCGGACGGCGACGGCTGCGCCGCCGCGGCGGAGGCGGCCGGGGTCTTCGGAGCCATACCTGCGGGCAGCGAGACGACGAGCCGATCGGAAGGCGTCGCCTTGACGGCGGCGGCGGTCTCGTCCGGCCGCCCGGAGGCGCTGCTGCACGCCCATGCCACGATCGCGACCACGACGAGCATCCCCGTGAGCACCGACACCCGGCGGCGCCAGTAGACGTCCGCGCTCTCGACGCCCACGTCACCACGGAATGTGTCCGGATCCATACGGACAGTATGGATAGCCCTGGCCAGCCGGAGGGAACGGCTCGCTGAACCTTGCCCTTACCAAGGTCGCAGCCTCGCCGGATCTTTGCGCAAAAACCGGCGGCGCGTCCCTCCGGCCCGCTCGGTACTACAGTCGGGGGCGTGTCCGCGTCTCTGCGTGAGCCCATCCTCGACTGGTACGCCGAGCACAACCGCGATCTGCCCTGGCGGCGTCCCGACGCGACCCCGTGGGGCATCCTGGTCAGCGAGATCATGCTCCAGCAGACGCCCGTCGCCCGGGTGCTGCCCGTGTGGACCGAGTGGATGGCGCGCTGGCCCACGCCCGAGGCGCTCGCGAAGGAGTCCCCGGGCGAGGCCGTACGCCACTGGGGACGGCTCGGCTACCCGCGCAGGGCGCTCAACCTCCACGCGTGCGCCCGCGCGATCACCACCGACCACGGTGGCCGCGTGCCGGCGACGTACGACGAACTGCGGGCCCTGCCGGGGATCGGCGACTACACGGCGGCGGCCGTGGCCAGCTTCGCCTACGGCGCCAGCCACGCGGTGCTGGACACCAACGTGCGGCGGGTGCTGGCCAGAGCGATACGCGGCGAGGAGTATCCGCCCAAAGCGCCCACGGCCGCCGAGCGACGGCTCGCCGAGTCGCTGGTGCCCCCGGTCGGCGCGCCGAGGTGGGCCGTGGCCGTGATGGAGCTGGGCGCGCTGGTGTGCACGGCCCGGGCGCCCCGCTGCGAGCGCTGCCCGATCACCGCGCAGTGCGCCTGGCGGCTGGCCGGGCGTCCGGCCCACGACGGCCCGGCGCGGCAGGGCCAGGCGTACGCGGGGACCGACCGGCAGTGCCGGGGACGCCTGCTCGCCGTGCTCCGCGAGGCGCATGGGCCGGTGCCCAAGGAGGCCCTGGACGCCGTCTGGGCCGACCACGTGCAGCGCGAGCGCGCACTGGACGGCCTCCTGGACGACGGGCTGGCCGAGGTGCTCCCCGACGGCACCTACCAGCTGCCCTCCTGACCCCGGCCGCCCGGAAACGGCGCGCCGGAGGAGCCGGCGGGAATGAGCGCGGCCGGCCGGACAGTGCTTGTGTGTGGACATGTCACTGCGCGCCCGGATACGTGACGGGGATCCCGAGGCGTTCGAGGCGCTCTTCGAGGAGATGGAACGGCCGGTATTCAGCCACGCCTTCCGATTAACCGGGGACTGGTCGGCCGCCGAGGACGTGCTGTCGCTGACCTTTCTCGAGGCGTGGCGGCTGCGGCACCGGATCGACGCCGACGGCGGGTCCCTGCGGCCCTGGGTGCTCGGGATCGCGACCAACGTGGCGCGGAATGTGCGCAGGGCGGCGAGGCGGTACGACGACGCGCTGGCCAGGATGCCCAGAGGCCACCCCGTCCCCGACTTCAGCGACGAGATCGCCGGACGTATCGACGCCACCGAGCAGCTGGCCGCGATCCGGCGGGCGTTCGGCTCGCTGCGCCGCCAGGAGCAGGAGGTGTTCGCGCTCTGCGTGTGGTCGGGGCTCGACCACGCCGAGGCGGCCGAGGCGCTGGGCGTCGCGGTCGGGACCGTCAGATCCCGCCTGTCCAGGGCGCGCAAGAAGCTGGAGAAACTCGCCGCGGAACGGCAACAGGCCCACGGGTGGCGACAGCTAAAGGGTGACCACGACAGCGTGGTCCGGTCCGAAGGGAGGAAAGACGATGAACGAGGGCGAGCGCGAGGCGCTGGCCGGGTTGCTGCCGTTCGAGGCGGAGCCGCGACTCCCGGACGGCCGGCGTCGCCTGCTCAAGGAGTTCGTCATGTCGGAAATCCGTAGGTCGGCCGTGCGCCCCCGGCGGCGCCCGCTGCGCCCCGCCCTCCTGGCCCCCGCGCTGGCTCTGGGGGTCGCGGCGGCCGTGGGCGTCCCGGTGCTTCTCGGCGGCGGGACACCCGCGTACGCCGTGTCGAGGAACTCGGACGGCACTCTCACGATCACCATCAATCAGGCCAAGGACCCGAAGTCGCTGGAGGCCACGCTCCGCAGCATGGGCGTGAACGCGGTGGTCGACTACATCCCCTCGGGGAAGCGATGCTCGCCTCAGCCCCGCAGCACGAGCTTCCTGTCCCGCGAGGAGGCGGAGCACCCCGCCGACGGCAGGCCGTTCCTGCTCTGGCCGCCCGAGACGGACGAGCCGACGTTCCGCATCGACCCGGCCGCGGTCAAGCCCGGGCAGACGGCGGTGCTGGAGTTCAGCGTCTCCGACGACGGTAAGCATCGTGCCGCGGGCGTCTGGGCGAACATCTCCAACGGGCCCGTCGCGCCCTGCACGCTCGTGGACAGCGACGAGGCGCCGCTCGGCCCCCCGCCCGGCTGGGACGACTGACCGTCAGAGCGGGCGCCGGGTGTGGCAGCCGGAGCCGGCCTGCCCGGCGCCCCACCTCGGGCTCCCGTCAGGCGGCGAGCTTGAGGCCGAGTGCCGTGAGGTTGCGGCGGGTCCAGTCGAGCTCGTCGGCGAGCTTGGCCACCAGGGCGGCGGGACCCTTCGCCTTGGGGGAGGTCACGTCGTGGGCCTCCACCTCCACGTGTGCGGTGCCGTTCACCGCCCCGGACAGGATCGCGGTGAGCGTGTCGGCGATCACCGGCTGGGTGCTGGGAATCTCCTGGCTGTGGTTGTGCACGTGGCTCAGCTTGACCACCGGGGCCCCGGCGAGGGCCAGCCCGCGCAGCGCGGCGTCGGGCTTCTCGGCGCCGCACGACAGGTGGCAGGCGTCCAGGCACACGCCGAGATGGTCGGAGTCGATGCCGCAGACCCGCTCGAGGGCCTGCTCGGTGGTCTCCAGCACACATCCGGGCCAGGGCTCGAAGCCGACCCTGATCTTCTTGCCCGTGACGCTGTAGAGACCGCGAAGCTCACGCGACAGCCGTTCGAGCCGGCGGGAGGCGATGGCGTGCAGGTCGGCGGGCCAGTCGCGGCGCCAGCCGATCGGGATCGTGGAGATGCTGCCCGACTCCACGTCATCGGGCAGCAGGAACGCGAGGATCTTCGCCAGCGCCATCGTGTAGCGGTAGCGCTCGGGCTTGGCCCAGTCGGGCCCGGGGACCTCCTGGTTGCGCCCGCCGGTGCCGTTCAGGCTGACGCACTCCAGGCCGCGCTCCTCCAGCGACCGGCGCAGCCGTACGAGCTCGATGCGATCGGCGATCAGGTGGTCCGCCACGGCGGGGGCGAGCCACAGACCGATGCCCAGCCGCTCGACACCCAGCCTCTTGCGCACCGGCACGGCGTAGCGGGTGAGATGGGCGATCAGGTTCTCCAGGTCCTCGGCGGGATGTACGCCCGCGTTGTAGGCCAGGTGAACCAGGGTCCCGTCATCGTGCAACAGGCGCATCAGGTGCCTCCAACAAGGCTTGTGCACTTCCGGACCGCCTCGCCCGAGGGCGTGTCCCGACCACGTGGGACTCCGGTCCTCCTACTGCCGGGATCTCGCCCGGTGGGAACCGAGCTTCCCCCGTACGCCCGGTCCTGCGCGTCCGCCCCGCAGCGGATTGTCCGGTACGCCACAGGGATGACATCCCGCCCGGCGGCACTCGTGACGTGCCGCGGGCTGGCTCTACAAAGTGTAGTACTACGTCCGGTGGTGCGATACCGGTTCTCGCCCTCTCGGGCGGAAGGTGACCGCACCGTGACCGAGGCACGCCGGAAAACGCCGAGGGGCGCCCCTCACGGAGCGCCCCTCGGGTGGAACGGGTTATCGCCGGCGGATCAGCGCTGGACCGCCTCGGCGATGGAGGCCGCCGAGTCCGGAACCGCCGGGCTCCTCAGCTCGCCGGTGAAGACGAACTTGGCGTTGTCGCCCTCGCCCTCGACGTCGACCTTGACGATGTGGCCCGGCCGCAGCTCGCCGTACAGGATCTTCTCCGACAGCGTG
>JADGHC010000364.1 GCA_019689655.1 Microbispora sp. | reverse complement strand
GATCTACCCACCCCGATCGGCCCATCCCACGAGGTCCGGCCGCACGACGCCCGGTCGCGTGAGGCTCAGACACGCGAGGCCCGGCCGCACGAGATCCGGGACGGCGCCGGCGCGCATCCTGCGCGGGAAGGAACGCATGCGCCCGGCTCCCGGCCGTACGAGAGCACCGGGGGCGCGTCCCGCGCCGGTACCCGCACCCCCGGCGGCACCGGCGGGGAGAAGACGGCGCGCGGCATGGGCAGCGGACCGGCCGGGCAGGCCGCGCCGCAGACACCGGGCATGACTCAGACGCCCGGCGTGCCGCAGGTGCCGGACGCGCCCCATGCGCCTCAGCCCGCCGAGCCCGGCGTCCCCAGCGTGACCGCCGAGCCCGGCGTGCCCACGGGCAAGGGGGAGGCGACGCCTCCCGCGGGCCCGGCGGGGGTGTCGATCCGGGCGGTCCCGTCCGGGCCCCGTACGGCCGGCCCGGCCGGTCCCGCCCGGCCGCCGCTGCCCGCCGCGGGACGGACCACCCCCGGCAGGCAGGCGCACGAGGAGCCGCCGCGGCTGCGCCGCGTCGAGGCCGTCGTCGGGCGGGACACCTCGGGCGGCTGGCGGCGGCTGGCGCAGGTCGTCGTGGGCGGCAGCCGTACCGACGGCATGGAGATCGACGAGGCCCGGGCCCGCACCCCGCTCAACACGAGCAGGCGGATCATGGTGCTGGGCTGCACGGGCGGCGCCGGGCAGACGACCACGGCGTTAATGCTGGGCCACACGCTGGCCCGCTACCGCGACGACCGCGTGCTCGCGCTCGACGCGAACACCGGAGAGGACACGCTCACCACGAGGATCGCCGCCGAGTCACCCGAGACGCTGAGCTCGCTCATCGAGAGCTCGGAAGAGGTGACCGGCTACCTCGGCATGCGGGCGTACACGACGCGCTGCGAATCGGGCCTCGAGGTCGTCGGGGCCGACACCGACGACCGGGTCACGCAGCGCCTGGCGGAAGGCGCGTTCCTGGCCGACTGGCGCAGGACGCTCGCCGCACTCGACCGGCACTACCGGCTCACCGTGATCGATCCCGCGGCCGCGCTGGCGGCCCGGCTCCTGCCGTACGCCGATCAGCTCGTGCTGGTCGCCCCCGCGAGCGAGGACGCCTCCGAAGCGGTGGCGATGACCTACGAGTGGCTCGACGGGCACGGCTGCTCCGACCTGCGGCGCCGCGCCATCATGGTGATCAACGGCGTGAGCCGCCGCAGCCTCCCCGACGTCGAACAGGCCGAGGCGGTGGCCAGCGGCCGCTGCCGGGCGATCGTCCGGGTGCCCTGGGAGGACGAGCTGGCCCCCGGACGACCGGGACCGGTCGACGTCGTTCACCTCCGGATGGGCGCCCGCAGGGCGTACGTTGCGCTTGCGGGTGTGATCGTGAGCGGCCTCGCGGCCGTCCAGGCGAAGCAGGAGGTGGCCAGATGAGGGGCGAGCGAGGAAGCGGGTGAGAGGTCGATGAGCAGGGCGCGCAGTCGTCTCGCGGTGCGGTACTTCGACGACCGCGTTCTTCTCACCGACTCGGCGGCCTGGGCCTACTTCCGGCTGCCGACGGTGAGCTACGAGTTCCTCACCCCCGAGGAGCGCGAGGCGCTGGCCACCAACATCACGATCGCGCTGGCCGCGATCAGGATGCCCGACGCCGAGGTGCACCTGCGGATCGCGCACCGGGCCTATCCGGCGGCGGAGTGGGCGATGGCGCTCAACTCGACCTCCGACGAAGGCCCCGGCTGGCGGGAGTACCTGGAGGAGATGTACCGCCACGTCTGGGCCAAGGACTTCTGGACCAAGGAGGTCTACCTCGGCGTACGGCTCGGGCCGCGCGGCGCGCAGCTCGGCACCGGTGTGCTGGCCCAGCTCTTCGGCTTCTACCAGCGCAGCGAAAAAGCGCTCGGCATCGAGGACGACCACGTGCCGGACAAGGAGATCGCCCGGTGGACGGAGGCCGCCGAGCGGCTCGGCCGGGCCCTGGCCTCCAGCGCGTTGTACGCCCGCCACGCCACCTCCACGGAGATCGCCTGGCTGTTCCAGCACGCGGCGGCGGGCGGCCTCGGCGAGCCGCCGCCCTCGGCCACGCCGCGCCGCAGGTGGGGCAAGGGGGAGATCGAGGCGCTGGTCGAGGGGCAGATCCACAACGGCAGGTCGCTGCTGCGGATCGTGCAGCCTGCCGGGGACTCCTACACCGCGTATCTGTCGTTCGCCCGGTTCCCCGACCTGATGCCGTTCCCCGACGGGGAGCCGTGGATGCACTTCGCCGACCAGTTGCCGTTCCCCGTGGAGATCTCCAGCCGGATGCGGCTGATCCCCCCGGTCAGGGCGAGCAAGGACGTGGCGCGCAAGCTGGCCCACGCCCGCGACATGGACATCCACATCCGCGAGGCGGGTGCGGAGGCGCCGCTCGCGCTGGCCGAGCAGATCGACGCCGCCCGCATGCTGGAGCACGGCATCACCAAGGAACGGCTGCCGTTCGTGTACGGCTGGCACCGGCTGAGCGTCAGCGCGCCGACCGAGGAGATGTGCATCCAGCGGGTCGAGGCGGTCGTGGAGCACTACCGCGACATCGGCATCGACGTCGTGAACTCCACCGGCGACCAGTTCTCACTGTTCTGCGAGGCGCTGCCGGGGGAGCGGCTGCGGGTCAACGCGTACGCCCAGCGGCAGCCGCTGCGGACGATCGCGGGCGGCATGGCCACCGCGACCGTCGAGCTCGGCGACCGGGTGGACGAGTCGAACGCCGGGTGGGTCGGGCCGTACATCGGGGAGACGCTGGGGCGGGCGCGCAGCATCGTCCACTTCGACCCGCTCGTCGCGGCGGCGCGCAACCGCCCGACCGCGATCGCGATCACCGGTGAGCCCGGCGGCGGCAAGACCACGCTCGCGCTGCTGCTGATCTATCAAATGGCGCTGCGCGGCGTCACGATCGCGGTCATCGACCCCAAGGGCGACGCCGAGTCGCTCGTACGGCTGCTGACGGCGCGGGGCCGCAAGGCCAGGGTGATCCCGCTGGGGTCGGCCGCGCCGGGCCTGCTCGACCCGTTCTCGTTCGGCGACGACATCGCGACGAAGAAGACGATGGCGACCGAGACCCTGCGGCTGCTGCTGCCCAGGATGTCGGAGGAGCGCGAGTCCGCCATGATCCAGGCGGTCGCGGCGGTCTCCAACGAGCCCAATCCCTCACTGGGCAAGGTGGTCGACCACCTGGAGCAGTCCGCCGACCCCGCGTCCAAGAACCTCGGCGCGGTGCTGCGGTCGATGTCGGAGATGCACCTGGCCCGGCTGTGCTTCGATGCCTCGGGCGGCGAGCAGATCGACACCGAGGGCTGGACGACGGTGTTCACGCTCGGGGGGCTCACGCTGCCCGACGTGATGACGGCCAGGGACGACTACTCCTACGAGCAGCGGCTGTCGGTCGCGCTGCTGTACCTGGTGTCGCAGTTCGCCCGCCGGCTGATGAACGGGCTCGACCGGCGCACCCCGAAGGCGATCTTCCTCGACGAGGCGTGGGCGATCACGTCCACCCCCGAGGGCGCCAAGCTCGTGCCGGAGGTCTCCAGGATGGGCCGTTCGCGCAACACGGCGCTCGTCCTGGTCTCGCAGAACGCCGGTGACTTGCTCAACGAGCAGGTGACCAACTGTCTGTCGTCGGTTTTCGCGTTCCGCTCGACGGAACGCGTGGAGGTCGAGCACGTGATGGAGCTCCTCGGCGTGGACCCGTCGGAGGAGCACAAGGCGGTGCTGCGCTCCCTCGGCAACGGGGAGTGCATCTTCCGGGATTTGGATGGCCGGGCCGGACGTATAGGGGTGGACCTTATCTCGGACGAGCTGCTGCGCTGGCTTGACACCAATCCGACACACGACAAACCCGGCGAGAACGTGCATGATCTTCTTGATGGGGGCTCCGGTCGGTCGGGGGTCGCGCAGGAGGTGCGATCGTGAGCGTGCGCAGGAACGGTCCCAGGGCTCGTGCCGGGGAGGGTGCCAGACGCGGCCGGCGGATCCGCCGGACCCTGGCTGTGCTTTTCATCGCGTTCGCGGCGTTCATATCGCTTCCCCTGCTGTTCCCCACCGGTACGGCGAGCGCGATCGGGCCCTGTGACCTGTCGCCCGCCCTGGCCCCCGAGATCGTGGGCGGCGGCGTCGACGGGCTGGTCCAGCCGCCGCCGACCGGAGAGGTGAAGGCCGCCACCACCCAGAACCCGGCCCAGCCGCAGGCGGACACGGCCCCGAAGGAGCCGCAGACCAACTACGAGCGGTACGGCATGGCCGGCCAGTTCTGGCACACCTACGAGCTGGGGTGCTCCGACGTCACGGCCGTGCTCGGCAACGCCTGGGCCAACACGGTCTTCTCGTGGGCCAAGGCCGTCGACCGGCTGACGATCAGCACGTACGAGGCGGCGGCCACCGAGGGCCCGCTGCAGCCCATCAAGGAAGTCGCCGACGAGATCGTCACCAACCTCGCCAACGCGATGTACTGGCCCTACCTGCGGCCGATCGTCATCCTCGGCGCGATCTGGCTGGCGTGGTACGGCCTGATCCGCAAGCGGGCCACGACGACCACCGAGGGCGTCATCTGGATGGTGCTCGCGGTCACGGTCGCGATCTGGTTCTTCAGCCGCCCCGGCGACTTCACCAGCCTCGGCAAGACCGTGACCGACAAGACCGGCGAGATCGTCAACTCGGCGTTCTCCGGGCTGCCGGGTGCGGGCGGCGCGTCCTGCCTGCCGATGGAGGCGCCCAAGCCGGGCGAGGTGCCGAACGGGCCCACGGCGGGCGGTTACGGCCACCAGGGCACGGCCGGCGTCGCGCAGAACGCCGACGCCCTGTGGTCGGTGCTGGTGTGCAAGCCCTGGCTGATGGGCGAGTTCGGCACGGCCGACCCCAACGCCGGGGTGGTGAAGGGCCTGGGCGCCAAGCTCCTGGACATTCAGGCGCTCGACGCCAAGGAGCAGGCGGCCGGTCAGGTGCCGGGCACCGACGAGCACCAGAAGCGGTACGAGGAGGAGGTCGCCAAGCCCCTGGAGGGCACTCCGATGTTCTTCCTCTTCCAGGGCAAAGACTGGACCAGCCGCCTCGGCATCGCGATCGGCGCGTTCATCGCGGCCATGGTCGCCGGTCTGCTGATCTTCCTCGTCGCGGTGTCGCTGCTCGTCCTGAAGGTCGGTTTCCTCCTGCTGCTGATGCTCGGCCCGGTCTTCCTGCTGATCGGCGTGCATCCGGGGTCGGGCCGCATCATCGCCATGCGGTGGGTGGAGATGCTGATCGGCACCCTGCTCCGCCAGGCCGTGCTGGCCCTGGTGCTCGGCGTCCTCGTGTACGGCTACGCGCTGATCATCTCGACCAACCTGCCCTGGGGCATGCAGATCCTGTTCATGGCGCTGCTGACGATCGCGGTCTTCTTCTACCGGCGGCCGTTCCAGCACCTGTTCGCGTCGATGGACGGGCACACGCTCACCACCCGGATGCTCGGCGAGGCCGCCACCGCGCCGACGCTCTCGCGGGCGGCCAACGCGCTGCCGCCGGTCGCCGCGGCCCGGGCGAGCCGCTGGGGCCTGCGCAAGGCCGAGCCGGTCATCGGCGCGGTCGCGATGGCGAGCGGCGCGGGCACGGCGGCGGCCGCCGCGGCGGGCGTGGCGCAGGGCCGGGTGCGCGGCGAGGAAGCCGCCGGGAACGCCGCCGCCCAGGCCGGAGCGCGTGCGGGGGCGCAACCCGCGCCGCTCGACGCCGACGCGCAGGGGGCGGGCCGCCGCAAGGCCGGGGTCACCGCGTCGCGTCCGGGGACCGCCCCGCCGCTCAAGCTCCCGGGGGTGCGGCCCGCCGGGTCGTCGCGGGTGCCCGCGCCGTCCGGTTCGTCCGCGCCGTCCACCTCGCCGGTGGCCTCGGTCGCCTCGTCGGTCGCGTCGTCGTCGGTGTCGTCGGGGGCGTCCGGGGGGAGCCCGGGGCCCCAGCCGCAGCGGGTCACCGGCGTCTCCGCCGCGCCCGCCCCATCCCGGACCGGGTCGGGCGGCGGATCGAGCGGTGGTTCCGGTGGCGGCTGGTTCAGCGGCAGGTCCGGCGGCTGGGCCTCCCGGCCGCCGTCCGCGCGGCGGCCCGGCGGGGGCCTGGGTGGGCTGTTCGGCGGCTCCGGAGGCTCGTCGAGGGGCTCGGGAGGATTGTTCGGCGGCTCTTCCGGCAGGTCCTCAACCAGGTCGTCCGGTGGCTCGTCCGGCGGCCTGTTCGGCGGCTCCTCCCGGCGGAGCGACGGCGGCCGCCCGCCGCGCGGCTCGGGTTCGTCCACGTCCTCCAGCCGTCCCCGTACGGCCGAGCCGCCCCCGCTCTGGCTGCCGCGCCGGGGCGAAGGCACCCGCCGCGACGGCGACTCGGCGGCCCCGTTCTGGGCCAGGCCGGTAGAGCGCGACGGCGACTGACGGGACGTCCATGGCAAACCGCAACAGCGACCGGGGGAAGGGCCTGGCCTTCGCGGCGGCGGTCGTGGTGCTCGCCGCCGTCGGCGTCTACCTCACGATGAGCGGGCCGTCGGATTCCTCCGGGGACGACGGG
>JADGHC010000363.1 GCA_019689655.1 Microbispora sp. | reverse complement strand
CCGCGGGTCCGCCGGCCCCGGGGGGGCGGGGGGTTGTGGGGGGGGGGCGGCGCCCCGCGGACAGGCGCGGCACCGCCGTACGGACGAGGAGACGAGGGGTTACTCGCCGGAGCCCGTGTCGACGTCGCCCTCGGGGGCGACCGGCGGGGTGTCGCCGGGCGCCTGCTCCGCCCGGCTCTCCTCCGCTGGGGCCTGCTCGCCGGAGGGCCGCTGCCCGCCCTCCCGGCTCTCCGCGGCGGCTTCCAAGAGCCTCTCCAGGCGGGGCCCGGTCAGGCGCAGGAACTTGCGGTGCTCCCTGCCCCGGTCGAGAACGGCCACCTCGATCTGGGTCGCCGGGGGACGCTCGCCGCCCGGCTCGGTCAGGGCGGTCAGCGCCGCGTCGAGGGCCCGCGGCAGCGGCAGCCCCTCGCTGTAGCGCTCCTTCAGACGTCCCGCGACGGCGTCGGCCTGGCCGCCGATCACGGCCATGCCCTGCTCGTCGAAGACGGAGCCGTCGAAGGTGATGCGGTAGATCTGGTCGTTGTCGGGGGTGTCGCCGACCTCCGCGACGACGATCTCCACCTCGAACGACTTGATCGACTCGGTGAAGATCATGCCGAGGTGCTGGGCGTACAGGTTCGCCAGGCCGCGGCCGGTGACGTCGGTGCGGTTGAACGTGTAGCCGTTGATGTCGGCGTAGCGGATCCCGGCCAGGCGGAGCGACTCGAACTCGTTGTATCGCCCCACAGCGGCGAAGCCGATGCGGTCGTAGATCTCGCTGATCTTGTGCAGCGCCTTGGACGGGTTGGGCGCCACGAACAGGATGCCGTCGGCGTACTGCATCACGACCACGCTGCGACCGCGAGCGATGCCCTTGCGGGCATACTCCGCCCTGTCCCGCATGATCTGCTCGGGCGAGGCATATCCTCCGAAGGGGATGGACACCGGGGGTGATCCTCTCTTGGGTTAGCGCAGTGGCGCGGTCGGGCCTTCCGGGGCGGTCATCCGCCTCTCCAGCATGGACTCCACGAACTCGGCGACCTCCTCGTCGGGAAGGCGGCGGTAGCCGTCCGCGGTGATGACCGCCACGACCGGCCAGATCTTCCGCATCACGTCGGGGCCGCCGGTCGCCGAGTCGTCGTCGGCGGCGTCGTACAGGGCGTGCAGGCAGGTCAAGATGGTGTCCTGCGGGCTGGCGCCCTCTCGGTAGAGCTTCTTGAGCGAGCCGCGGGCGAAGATCGAACCCGAGCCGATCGAGTGGAACTCCCGCTGCTCGTACGGTCCGCCGCCCACGTCGTAGCTGAAGATCCGCCCGGCGTCCCGGCCGGGGTCGTAGGCCGCGAACAGCGGGACGACCACGAGGCCCTGCATCGCCATGGGCAGGTTCCCGCGGATCATGGTGGCCAGGCGGTGTGCCTTGCCCTCGGTGGACAGCGACCGGCCCTCGGTCTTCTCGTAGTGCTCCAGCTCGACCCGGTAGAGCCGGGCCAGCTCCAGCCCCGTGCTCGCGGTGCCCGCGATGCCCATGCAGGAGTAGTCGTCGGTGCGGAACACCTTCTCGATGTCCCGCTGCGAGATGATGTTCCCGGAGGTCGCACGCCTGTCGCCCGCCATCACGACGCCGCCGGCGCAGGTCGCCGCGACGATGGTGGTCGCGTGCGGGATCTCGTCGCCCACCGGCGCCGCCAGCGTCTCACCGCGGGCGGGCAGCAAGTTCGGCGCGTGCACGGCCAGGAACTCCGAGAACGACGACGATCCCGTGTATGTGAAGAGGCTGTTCATCCAGGCTGGCTGAGATGCCACGCGACTCCCTCCAAGCGTGCGTTGTTACGCCCGACCATACTCAGGTCTCAGCACTGGTTGCACTCTTCCCGATCAGCTCAGCGCGAACCAGACATCACGCAAGAGGCCGGGCGACCGGGGTGCGGGCGGCCGGATCGCCCCGCCCCGAGGCCGGCGACGGGCGGCTCCACGGGCGCGTTCTCCGCTCCGCCCGGCCCTGCGGCAGGCGACCCGCGCGGATGCGATCGGCCGGCCGTTCTTCTCTCCGAACGGCCCGCAAGCACGCCGTACGGGGACGCCCGCGGGAGAGGTGACCAGGGCCGGTGGGGTTGCGCCCCGCCCCCGGTGGGGAGGTGCAGGGCACGGACGCCGGTCGGCCGAGCGGAGGAGGGTGAGGACGATGGAGACGGTGAAGGTGGGGATCGCCGGGCTCGGCGTGCTCGCGCAGGTCGTCTACCTGCCCCTGCTGGCGCGGCGGCGCGACCTGTTCCGGGTCGCGGCGGTGTGCGACCTCGATCGCGCGCACGCGGAGACGATCGGCAGGCAGGCGGGCGTCCCGGCGTACGACGATCCGCTGGCGATGCTGGACGGGGGCGGGTTCGACGCGCTGATCGTGCTCACGCCGGGATCCCACGGGCTGCTGGTGCGGGCCGCGCTCGAACGCGGCATGTGGGTGCTGTCGGAAAATCCCGTCGCCTACAGCCGGGCCGAGCTGCGCGGCTATTCCGGCGACCGGCTGATGGCCGGCTACATGAAGCAGTACGACCCGGCCTCCCAGCGGCTGCTGGAGGCGCTGCACGAGGCGGGCGGCCCCGGCATCGTCCGCCACCTGGACGCGACCGTGCTGCACCCGTCGGAGGACTCGCAGCGGCTTTTCGCCCGGGCGCGGACCGGCAAGCCCGCGCCGGAGCGCGTGGCCCCCTACGCGGAGGCCGACGAGCGGGCGCTCACCGCCGCGCTCGGCACGTCGTCGGAGCGGCTGCGGCGGCTGTACGCGCAGGTCCTGCTGGGCAACCTCGGCCACGAGCTGGCGCTGATGCGGCTGTTCACCGGGTCGCCCGACACCGTGGACCACGTCGCCGTGTGGCCGGTTGAGGCGTTCCCGCCGTCTCTGGAGGTCAGCGGGACCCTGGGCGGCGAATGCTCCGGCAGGTACGGCATCCGGTGGCACCACCTGCCGAGCTACCCGGCCTACCACCAGATCGTGACGCTGCACCACGAGCACGGCTCGATGGAGCTGCGCTTCCCGTCGCCGTACATGCTGAACACGCCCACCCGGCTGACGGTCACCTGCCGGGTCGGCACCACCGAGCGCACGGTCGTCAACGAGGACGTCGCCGAGGCGTTCGAGCGCCAGCTTCGCGCCTTCCACCGGTTCGTCACGCAGGAGGAGCCGCCGCTCACCGGACTGGACGGGGCCCTGGAGGACATCGTCACGGCGCAGCGGATCGTGCACAGGTACGCACGCTGGGCGGGCATCCCCATCGGCGGGGAGTGCGCGCAGGAGGTCACCGGCGCCCCGCGGGAGGCGACCGCGGGCTCCGGCGGAGACAACGGACCGGGCCGCGGTCACGTCAAGGAGAGCGTCGGCGGATAGCGGACGCCGGCGGGCGCGGACCTCGACCCGCGGCACGGGGTGTCCCCGCTGCCGTGGCTGACCACCGGCTATGCCCTTGCCGACTTGCATCGTGGTGCCGCTGTACGGCACGATCGCCGATGGCTACGGACCCAAGCCGGTCTTCCTGTTCGCCCTGGGCGTCTTCCCCGCCGGATCCGGCCTGTGCGGGCTCGCGCAGAACATGCCCGAGATCGTCGCATTCCGCACGCTCCAGGGCGTCGGGGCAGGAGGGCTCGGCATGTCCCTCGGCTACGCGCTCTTCAGCACGATCGTGACCCTTTACCTGGCCGGCCACCTCACCGGGGCCGCCGGAGCGGCCGACGACGACGGAGAGCTCGACACCCAGGTGCCGGCGACGCTGCCGTACGGCCCGCGGCGATCCACACCTTCGTCTCGGCCACCAACGTGGTGTTCCTCGTCGCGGCCGTCCTCGCGCTGATCCCGGCGGGGCCGGCGCTGCTGATCCGGGAGAAGCCGACCGCAAGAGCAGCGCGCCGAGGCCGTCCCGGCAACCCGTCGAGCGGAGCGCGACCGCCGCGGAGTGACCGGCGATGCCGGATCCGCCCGTACGGGCGGCGGGCCGGGCCCTCCCCCGAGCCCTTCCGGAGGTGTCCCACGACGAGGCGTCTCCCGGCGGCGGGGGTCATGGCGGGACGGGCGGCCCGAAGCCGCGGACGGTGGATCAGGTGCGGTTCGCCCCGGACTCGGCCGGCGGCGTCCCGCCCGGGCCCTTCGAGATCGTGATACTCCACCTCGGCAGGGCCCGGCCGAGGGGTCTGGTGGTGTTCGCGGGGCGGCCGTCACCCGCGGACCATCCACGGATCACGGCAGCACACATCGGCGCGTCCTCGTGCGGCGAGCCGGCCCGCACTGGCCGGGCTTCGGCACTGGCCGGCGGAGCCGGGACGGGGCGGCGCCGACGGGGGCAGCGCCCGTCCGCATCCTCGCCGGACCCGGACACGCCGGGAGATTCCCGGGCCCGACGGCGGGCCCGCCGGAGGTCGCTCCCTCCGGCACGCCGCCACCGGCCCGGACGCCTCCCGCCGGGTTTACTCCCCGCCCTTCTGCACGTAGGAACGGACGAACTCCTCCGCGTTCTCCTCGAGGACCTCGTCGATCTCGTCCAGGATCGCGTCGACGTCGTCGGTGAGCTTTTCGTGGCGCTCCTGGACGTCCGGGGACGCCTGCGCCTCGACCTCCTCGACTTCGTGGTGCTGGCGCCCGGTCTGCTTCTGGCCGCCGGTCTCCTTGGTCGCCATCCCTGACACCTCCGCTGCTCGGGGGGACGCCTCTCCCCATATCTTCCCCGAACCGACCGACAATGCGCGCGAAAGGGCGTGCGATCTTCGGCCCGGCCCTGAAGCCAGACAACCCGGTGGACGCCGTGAAGGCAAACCGGGGAACCCCGCCCGCCGATTGATCGGATCGTTATCGATGTCACACTCCCCGTGGCCGCCTTTCGGCGCAGGGCGACCACGTACGGGACGACAATTGATGAACCACGGGATCTGGGGCGGCTCTGACGCAGGGTGGTCGATGGCATCTCACGCACGGCAACTGCTGGCGGATCGGTACCAGCTGCTGACGCCCTTCCGGCGCGACGGCGGGGGGATCCTCTGGCGAGCACATGATCTTCGCCTCAAACGCGACGTAGCGATCAAGGAAGTGCAGCCGCCGTACCGTGTGAACATGGCCGACCTGCCCGCCGCCCGGCGGCAGGCGCTGCGGGAGGCGCGGTCCGCGGCCCGGCTCAGTCATCCCGCCGTCATCACCGTGCACGACCTGCTGGAGGACAAGGGCCGCCTCTGGATCGTGACCGAGCTCCTGCAGGGTCTCACGCTGAGCGATACGGTGCGCCACCTCGGGCGGCTCCCGGTCCACTGGGCCGCCTGGGTGGGATTCCAGCTCCTGTCGGGCGTACGGCACGCGCACGCGATGGGCGTCGTCCACGGGGACATCCGGCCGGCCAACGTCATGCTGACCGAGGACCGGGTGGTGCTGACCGATTTCGGCATCGCCGCCTTCGACCGGGACCCGGGGGGCGGCGCGACGACCGTGCCCGTGGCGCGGTCCGGCGCCTATCTCGCGCCCGAGCGCCTGCGCGGGAAGGGCCTGACTCCCTCCGCCGACATGTGGTCGTTCGGCGCCACGCTCTACTGCGGAGTCGAGGGACGGCCGCCGTACCCGACCATGGGCCCGCTGCCGGCCGAGGCGCTGCTCGGCCTCCGGCCCGAGCCGCCGCGCCGGTCGGGCCCCCTGCGGCCGCTGATCGAGGGCCTGCTGCGGCACGACCCGGACGAGCGGCTCACCGTGGACCAGGCGATGCACATGCTGGTGGACGTGCTGCGACGGCAGGGCATCCCGGCGGCGGCGCCGGGCCGGACGGCCGGCGAGCTGCCCAGCCGCGGGACGCACCCCTACGGCCACTTCCCCGCTCCCGGATCGCCCCGGACGCCGGGGGATTTCACGACCGGGCACGCCGGCGACGCCGATCCGCGCCGCCGCGACGCCTCCTACTGGCCCGCCTCCGTGACCGGGCCCGGCTGGCCCGCGCCCCCGCCACTGCCGTAGCCGGCATCGGCGTCACGGGGACGGGCCCGCCGGACGGCCGCGACGGGCGGCTCCCCCGGTGTGCGGCGGGGGAAGCCGCCCGTGCCCGGCCTCCCGTGGTCAGTCGTCGTGATCGACGCGGAACTTGACGATCCGTCCGGTCGCGATCGCCACGTAGACCTTGTACTCCAGGCGGCCCTTCCGCAGCTCGACCTTCCAGGTGCGGTGGCCGTGCTCCCACTCGCGTTCGACCTCGGTGACCCGTGCGCCGGGCACCCGCCTCTTCGCGATCGCGATGGCCTGGTGCCGGGTGATACCGGTGGAGGCTGCGGCCGCCCCGGCCGAGGCTCGGGAGGCGGAGGCGTCCGCGGCAGCGGTGTTCGCGGTAGCGGCGGCGGTCGCGGGCCAGGTGGCGGCGGTCGCCCCGGCGGCCAGGGCGGTGACGGTGACGGCGGCGGCGAGAGCGATCTTCGTTGTGTGTCTCATGTCCCGAGACTCGCAACGATCACGCTAGCGGCGCGCTAAGCGATCCCTAAGGTGTGGTTTCCCCGTCGCGGGCGTGCGTCGTCCCGGCCCCCCCGGCCGGGCGGCGGGGGCCCCGTCCGAAAACGGAGCTCCCTGTTCTGGGGTGAGGCC
>JADGHC010000362.1 GCA_019689655.1 Microbispora sp. | reverse complement strand
TGGCGCCCCCCCTTTTTGTTGTTTGGGGGGGGGGCCCGCGCGCCCCGGGGGCCCCCCGCTCCAGTGGTGAGCGGGAAATACAGAGAGGGGCACCGCATGGCCGCACCCGCGCCGATCCTGCGGATGAGCGGGATCGGCAAGCAGTTCCCCGGTGTGAGGGCACTGGACGGCGTGGACTTCCGGCTGCTGCCGGGGGAGGTCCACGCGCTCATGGGGGAGAACGGCGCCGGCAAGTCCACCTTGATCAAGGTGCTGACCGGCGTGTACGACATCGACGCCGGTGAGATCGAACTGGAGGGCAGGAGGGTCGCCTTCTCCAGCCCGCTCGCCGCCCAGCAGGCGGGCATCAGCACCGTCTACCAGGAGGTCAACCTCTGCCCGAACCTTTCGGTGGCGGAGAACATCTTCATCGGCCGCGAACCGCGCCGGTTCGGCCGGATCCAGTGGAAGGCGATGCGCCGCCGGGCGGAGGAGATCCTCTCCCGCCTCGACCTCCACGTCGACGTGTCGGCCTCGCTGGCGTCGTACTCGCTGGCGATCCAGCAGATGGTCGCGATCGCGCGGGCGGTCGACATCGAGGCGAAGGTGCTCATCCTCGACGAGCCCACCTCCAGCCTCGACGCCGGCGAGGTCGCCCAGCTCTTCCGGGTGATGCGCAGGCTCAAGGAGCAGGGCATCGCGATCCTGTTCGTCTCGCACTTCCTCGACCAGGTCTACGAGATCTCCGACCGGATGACGATCCTGCGCAACGGCAAGATGGTGGGGGAGTACCTCACCAGCGAGCTGAGCCAGGTCGAGCTGGTCGGCAAGATGATCGGCCGCGAGCTGGCCGACCTGGAGAAGCTGGAGGAGCGCCCGCCGGCCCGCGAGGGCGCCCCGCTGCTCGAGGCCGAGGGACTGGGCAGAGCCGGCGCCATCCAGCCGTTCACGCTCACCATCCACGAGGGTGAGGTCGTCGGCCTGGCCGGGCTGCTCGGCTCGGGCCGTACGGAGGTCGCCCGGCTGCTGTTCGGGGCCGACCACGCGGGCACCGGGACGGTGAAGATCGGCGGGGAGCGGGTCAGCCTGCGCACGCCGCGCTCGGCCGTCGCCCGCAGGATCGCCTTCTGCTCGGAGAACCGGCGGGCCGAGGGGCTCATCCCCGACCTCACCGTCCGCGAGAACATCATCCTCGCCCTGCAGGCAGCGCGCGGCTGGACCCGCCCGATCCCGCGGCGCAAGCAGGACGAGCTGGTCGACAAGTACATCGCCGCGCTGAACATCCGCCCGGCCGACCCCGACCAGCTCGTCAAGAACCTCAGCGGCGGCAACCAGCAGAAGGTGCTGCTGGCCCGCTGGCTGATCCTGGAGCCCCGGCTGCTCATCCTCGACGAGCCCACCCGGGGCATCGACGTCGGCGCCAAGGCTGAGATCCAGCGCCTGGTCGTGGAGCTGTCGGACGGCGGGATGGCCGTGCTGTTCATCTCCGCGGAGCTGGAGGAGGTGCTGCGGCTCAGCCACAAGGTCGGCGTGCTGCGGGACCGCCGGCTCGTCGCCGAGCTGGCCAACGACGACGGGCTGACCACCGACGCACTGACGGAGACGATCGCGAGCGGAGTCCGCGCATGAACCGGATCCTAAAGCACCGCCTTTTCTGGCCCGTGGTCGTCCTGGTCGCGCTGCTGCTGCTCAACGTCGTCTTCACCGACGGCTTCTTCAAAATCCAGGTTCGGGAAGGCCACCTCTACGGCAGCCTGATCGACATCTTGCGCTTCGGCGCGCCGCTGATCCTCGTCGCGACCGGCATGACGCTGGTCATCGCCACGAGCGGCATCGACCTGTCGGTCGGGTCGGTCGTGGCGATCGCGGGCGCGCTGGCCTGCATGCGGATCAGCGACCTGTCGGATCAGAACTCGGTGGGCGGCGTGCTGTCGGCCGTGGGGATCGCGCTCGTGCTGTCGGTGGTCCTCGGCCTGTGGAACGGCTTCCTCGTCGCCGGCATCGGCATCCAGCCGATCATCGCGACGCTGATCTTGATGGTCGCCGGGCGCGGCCTGGCCCAGCTCATCACCGACGGCCAGATCACCACCGTCAACAGCTCGCCGTACAAGCTGATCGGCGGCGGCTACTGGCTGACCCTGCCGTTCGGGATCATCGTCGTCGCGGTCGTGCTCGCGCTCACCGCGTTCCTCACCCGGCGCCTGGCGCTCGGCCTGCTCATCGAGTCGGTCGGCGGCAACGCCGAGGCGAGCCGCCTGGCCGGCATCGGCGCCCGGGGGGTGCTCGTGACGGTGTACGCGTTCTGCGCGCTGTGCGCCGGCATCGCCGGATTGATGATCAGCTCGAACGTCTCCAGCGCGGACGGCAACAACGCCGGTCTGTGGATCGAGCTGGACGCGATCCTCGCCGTCGTCATCGGGGGCACCCCGCTGTCCGGCGGCCGGTTCTCGCTGAGCGGCACCGTGCTGGGCGCCCTCATCATCCAGACGCTGACCACCACGATCTACTCGATCGGCGTCCCGCCGGAGACGACGCTGCTGTTCAAGGCGCTCGTGGTGACGATCGTCTGCCTGATCCAGTCCCCGGCCTTCCGCGCGAAGGTCTTCCACCGCCGCGGGCGCCCGGCCGGGGCGCGCCCGGCGACCGAAGAGAAGGTGAGGGTCTCGGCATGACGAGCATCTCCGGCCTGCCGGGCCTGCGTCGTGTGGTCCCGCAGAAGTACGTCCCGGTCCTGGTGACCGCGTGCCTGTTCGTGGCGATGTTCGTGGCGGGCGGCATCCGCTACGAGAACTTCGCCACCGGGCAGATCATCCTCAACGTCTTCATCGACAACGCCTTCCTGCTGGTCGTCGCCGTCGGCATGACGTTCGTGATCCTCACCGGCGGCATCGACCTGTCCGTGGGGTCGATGGTCGCGCTCGCCACGATGATCAGTGCCAGCCTGCTGAAGGACGGCTGGCCGGCGTACGCGGTCATGGCCCTGGTGCTGGTGATCGGCGCGGCGCTGGGCCTGGGCATGGGCGCGATCATCCACTACTTCGAGATCCAGCCGTTCATCGTCACGCTGGCGGGGATGTTCCTCGCCCGCGGCCTGTGCTACACGATCAGCACCGAGTCGATCCCGATCGAGAACGAGACGTTCACCGCGATCGCGCAGGCGCGGATCAACCTCGGCGGCGACCTGTCGGTCTCCCCGAGCGCGGTGATCGCGATCGTGGTCGTGCTGATCGGGGCGTACGTGCTGCACTACACCCGGCTCGGCCGCAACGTCTACGCGACCGGCGGCAGTGAGCAGTCGGCGCTGCTCATGGGCCTGCCGGTGGCCCGCACGAAGATCGCGGTCTACACGATCAGCGGGTTCTGCTCCGCACTCGGCGGCCTGCTGTTCGCCTTCTACTCCCTGTCCGGGTACGGCCTCAGCGCGGTCGGCATGGAGCTGGACGCGATCGCGGCGGTCGTCATCGGCGGCACGCTGCTCACCGGCGGCAGCGGCTACCTGATCGGCACCGTGCTCGGCGTGCTCGTGCTCGGCCTGATCCAGACGATCATCAGCTTCGAGGGCACGCTGAGCTCGTGGTGGACCAAGATCTTCATCGGTGTGCTGCTGTTCGCCTTCATCCTCCTGCAACGCCTGTTCTCGGCCGGATCACGGCGAAGTCCGCAGTAGACGCGAGGTGAAGTCCCATGCCTTCCCCCTGCCGCATCCGGCCCATCCGGCTGTCCTGCGACCCCCAACCAAGGAGATCCTCATGAAATTGACACGAATCGGGGGCGTGGTGTCCGCCATCGCGCTCGCCGCGACCATGACCGCCTGTGGCTCCAGCCAGAAGACGGTGGACGCAGAGGCGTCGGCCGCCTCGGCCGCCGGCAACGCCGGGGCCCTGATCGGCGTCACCATGCCCACCAAGTCGTCCGAGCGGTGGATCCACGACGGCGACAACCTCAAGCAGCAGCTTGAGGCTCTCGGCTACAAGGTGGACCTCCAGTACGCAGAAAACGACATCCCCACCCAGGTCAACCAGATCGAGAACCAGATCACCAAGGGCGCCAAGCTCCTGATCATCGCCTCGATCGACGGCACCGCGCTCACCTCCCAGCTGCAGGAGGCCGCGGACAACAAGATCCCGGTCATCGCCTACGACCGGCTCATCCGCAACAGCCCGAACGTCGACTACTACGCGACCTTCGACAACTTCAAGGTCGGCGTGCAGCAGGCGAACTCGCTGCTGAAGGGCCTCGGCGTCGACAGCGGCAAGAAGGGGCCGTTCAACATCGAGCTGTTCGCCGGCTCGCCGGACGACAACAACGCCACCTTCTTCTGGAACGGCGCGCTGTCGGTGCTGCAGCCGAAGATCGACGACGGCACGCTGGTGGTCAAGAGCGGCCAGACCGACTTCAAGCAGGCCGCCATCCTGCGGTGGGACCCCGCCACGGCGCAAAAGCGCATGGAGGACATCCTCACCAAGACCTACACCGGCGGCACCAAGGTCGACGGCGTGCTCTCGCCGTACGACGGACTGTCCATCGGCATCCTGTCGGCGCTCAAGAGCTCCGGCTACGGCACCAAAGGCCAGCCGTACCCGATCGTGACCGGCCAGGACGCCGAGCTGGCGTCGGTCAAGTCGATCATCGCCGGTGAGCAGTACTCCACCATCTTCAAGGACACCCGCGAGCTCGCCAAGCAGACCGTGAAGATGGCCGACGCGGTGCTGAAGGGCCAAAAGCCCGAGGTGAACAACACGACGGACTACAACAACGGCATCAAGGTCGTCCCGTCGTACCTGCTGGAGCCGGTGATCGTCGACAAGGACAACTACAAGGACGTCCTCATCGGCAGCAATTACTACACCGAGGACCAGCTCAAGTAGGGATCCGGGGCCCGGGGAGACGTCCCCGGGCCCTCCCCGAGCGGGGGGCACATGACCGAGCACATCTTGCGGATGACCGGGATCACCAAGACGTTCCCGGGAGTGACGGCGCTGCGGGACGTCAACCTGGCGGTCCGGCGGGGTGAGATCCACGCGATCTGCGGCGAGAACGGCGCCGGCAAATCGACGCTGATGAAGGTGCTGTCGGGGGTCTATCCCCACGGCCAGTACGAGGGCGAGATCGTTTTCGAGGGCAGGCGCTGCGAGTTCGGCGGCATCCGCGACAGCGAGCGCGCCGGCATCGTCATCATCCACCAGGAGCTGGCGCTGTGCCCGCAGCTGTCGATCGCGGAGAACATCTACCTCGGCAACGAGCGGGCCAAGCGCGGCGTCATCGACTGGAACCGCACCAACTACGAGGCGGGCGAGCTGCTGAAGCGGGTCGGCCTGCGGGAGAACCCCACGACGACGGTCTCCGACATCGGCGTGGGCAAGCAGCAGCTCGTGGAGATCGCCAAGGCGCTGTCGAAAAGGGTCAAGCTGCTCATCCTCGACGAGCCGACCGCGGCGCTCAACGACGAGGACTCGGCCCACCTGCTCGACCTGCTGCGCGGGCTCAAGGCCGACGGCATCACCTGCGTGATCATCTCGCACAAGCTCAACGAGGTCATCGCGATCGCGGACTCCGTCACGATCCTCCGCGACGGCCGCACGATCGAGACGCTGGACATGGCCTCCGACCGGGTGACCGAGGACCGCATCATCTCCGGGATGGTGGGCCGCCCCCTCGACAACCGGTTCCCGCCGCGTACGCCGTCGATCGGCGAGGAGGCGTTCCGCATCGAGGACTGGACGGTCTACAGCCCCAGCCAGCCCGGCAGGAAGGTGGTCGACGGGGCCTCGCTCATGCTGCGCCGCGGTGAGATCGTGGGCCTGGCGGGGCTGATGGGCGCCGGGCGCACGGAGCTGGCGATGAGCGTGTTCGGGCGGACGTACGGGGTGCACATCTCCGGCAAGATCTTCAAGGACGGCAGGCCGATCGAGATCCGCACCGTGCAGGACGCGATCAGGCACGGCATCGCCTACGCCACCGAGGACCGCAAGAGGTACGGCCTCAACCTCATCGACGACATCAAGCGCAACATCAGCGCGGCCCATCTCAAGGGCCTCGCCCGGCGCGGCTGGGTCAACGAGTACGAGGAGTACCGCGTCGCCGAGCGGTTCCGCGAAAGCATGAACATCAAGGCGCCGGGCGTCGACAGCGTCGTCGGGAAGCTGAGCGGCGGCAACCAGCAGAAGGTCGTGCTCTCCAAGTGGATCCTGACCGAGCCGGACGTGCTGATCCTCGACGAGCCGACCCGCGGCATCGACGTCGGCGCCAAGTACGAGATCTACACGATCATCAACCGGCTGGCCGAGCAGGGCAAGGCCGTACTGGTGATCTCGTCCGAGCTGCCCGAGCTGCTGGGCCTCTGCGACCGCATCTACACGCTCACCGAGGGGCGCATAACCGGCGAGGTGCCCCGCGACCAGGCCACGCAGGAACGCCTCATGTATCTCATGACGAAGGGACAGGAGTAGCTCCAATGAGCAGCATCACGCCCGCCGACGTGGAGGTCGGCGCCGAGGGCGGCGGGGCAGCGCCGGGGCGGCAGGGCCGGGTGTCGCTCGGCGGGCTGCCGCTCAACCTCCGTTCCAGCGGCATCTACATCGCATTCG
>JADGHC010000361.1 GCA_019689655.1 Microbispora sp. | reverse complement strand
GTGGCGCCCCGCGTCGTCATGCGGAAGGACCTCTGATCACATCGGCGCCCACTAATCTCGAAGGGCAACGGAGAGAGGACACGGACACCGATGGCCGACAGCAGTTTCGACGTGGTGAGCAAGATCGACCGGCAGGAGGTCGACAACGCCCTGAACCAGACGGTCAAGGAGGTTGGGCACCGCTTCGACTTCAAGGGTACGGGCGCGAGCATCTCCTGGTCGGGGCAGAAGGACATCGAGATCAGGGCGAACAGCGAGGAGCGGGCCAAGGCCGTTCTCGACGTCTTCAAGGAGAAGCTCGTCAAGCGCAACCTGTCCCTCAAGATCCTGGACGCGGGCGAGCCGAAGCTGTCCGGCAAGGAGTACCGCCTGATGGTGTCCCTGAAGGAGGGCATCGACCAGGAGAACGCCAAGAAGATCTCCAAGATCATCCGGGACGAAGGCCCCAAGGGCGTGAAGGCGCAGATCCAGGGCGACGAGCTCCGGGTCAGCTCCAAGAAGAAGGACGACCTTCAGGCGGTGATCGCCCTGCTCAAGGGCAAGGACCTCGACATCGCCCTCCAGTTCGTCAACTACCGGTGATACGCGTCACCACGCGACGCTGACGGAAAGGCCCTGACCTGCGGGTTCAGGGCCTTCGTCATGTCCGGCGAAGCCCCTCCCCATGAACATTTAGTTGCCCTAAGCAACGATCAAGATATGATTGCTTAGGGAAACTAAATTTGATCATATGGGGAAGGACTTCGATGGCGAATGCGATGACCGGGGAGACGCCGCCGGGTACGGCGGCCCCCGCGATGACGCACCGGCAGATCTTGGAGGCGCTGTCGGGGCTGATGCTGGGGATGTTCGTCGCGATCCTGTCGTCGACCGTCGTGTCGAACGCGCTCCCCACGATCACCGCGGAGCTGCACGCGGACGAGACGACCTACACGTGGGTGATCACCGCAACCCTGCTCTCCGCCACGGTCTCCACCCCCATCTGGGGCAAGCTCGCCGACCTGTTCAGCAAGAAGCTGCTGATCCAGCTCGGGCTGATCGTGTACGTGATCGGCTCCGCCATCGCCGGCCTGGCGCAGAACCCGTCGATGCTGATCACCGCGCGGGTCGTCCAGGGCCTCGGCGTCGGCGGCCTCACCGCGCTGGCCCAGGTGATCATGGCGGCGATGATCGCGCCACGCGAGCGGGGCCGCTACTCGGGGTACCTGGGCGCGGTGTTCGCCGTCGCCACGATCGGCGGCCCGCTCATCGGCGGGGTGATCGTCGACACCTCGTGGCTGGGCTGGCGCTGGTGCTTCTACGTCGGCGTACCGTTCGCGATCATCTCGCTGATCCTGCTGCAGAAGACCCTGCATCTGCCGACGCTCAAGCGCGCCGTACGCATCGACTGGGGCGGCGCGTTCCTCATCGCCGCCTCGGTCTCCCTGCTGCTGATCTGGGTGTCGTTCGCGGGCACCAAGTATGACTGGCTGTCGTGGCAGACCGGCGCGATGGTCGGCGGGGCCGTCGGGCTCGCGGCGCTGTTCCTCCTGGTGGAGACGAAGGCCGGCGAGCCCATCGTCCCGCTGCGCCTGTTCCGGATGCGGACGGTCACGCTCGCGGTGGTCGCCGCCGTGCTGGTCGGCGTGGCCATGTTCGGAGCGACGACCTTCCTGAGCCAGTACTTCCAGCTCGCCCGCGGCCGGACGCCCACGGTGGCCGGCCTCATGACCCTGCCGATGATCCTCGGCCTGGCCCTTTCCTCCACGATCGCCGGGCAGATCATCACCCGCACCGGCCGCTGGAAGGCCTTCCTGGTCTCCGGCGCGTTCTCCCTCACCGTCGGGTTCGCGCTGATGGGCACGCTGCGGCACGACACCGACTACTGGCTCGTGGCGATCTTCATGTTCCTCGCCGGCGCGGGCGTGGGCATGACCCAGCAGAACCTCGTGCTCGCCGTGCAGAACCAGGTGCGGGCCGAAGACCTCGGCGCGGGCAGTTCCGTGGTCGCGTTCTTCCGCTCCCTCGGCGGCGCGATCGGCGTGTCGGTGCGCGGCGCCGTGATGGTCAACCGCGTGCAGAACTATCTGAAGGAGGGCCTGGCCGCGCTGGGCGTCAAGGGGACCGGCGCCGCGGGCGACTCGATCCCCAAGCTGTCCGCGCTGCCCGCCCCGATCCGCGCCGTCGTCGAGAGCGCGTACGGCCACGCCGTGGGCGACCTGTTCCTCTACGCCGCGCCGGTCACCCTCCTGGCACTGATCGCCGTGCTGTTCATCAAGGAGGTCCCGCTGCGGACCAGCGCGATCGGCGCCCGCGCCGAGGAACGGGACGACGAGACCCCCGGCCCGGCGGAGATCGCCCACCAGCGAAGCGGCGCCACGCCGGGGCGGCACGCGCAGCGCGACAGGCAGCGGCCGATCGCGGCCGGGGCCGAGCTCGCCGCGGCGAACGGCCACGCCGCCGCACAGCCCCTGCGGACGCAGATGCTCACCGCCGCACAGGCCCGGCCGTACACCGCGGTCGCCGTCGAGACGTACGGGCCGGGCGGCGTGGAGATCCGCGGGTTCGTCAAGGGCCGGGACGGCGTGCCCGTGGCCCACGCCACCCTCACGCTGATCGACGTACGCGGCCACCAGCTCGGCCGTACGGTCACCCGGGACGACGGGGGCTACGCGCTCCGGGCGCCGGGCAGCGGGACGTACGTGCTGATCGCGTCGGCGGGCGAGCGGGAGCCGCAGGTCGCGACGCTGGTCGTCGGCGAGCAGCCGGTCGACTTCGACATGGTGCTGGCGGCCGCGGGCCGGCTCGCCGGCACCGTACGCGGGACGGACGGGACGCCGATCGCCGAAGCGGTGGTCGTCGTCACCGACATACGCGGCGAGGTCGTGGCCACGAGCTCGACCGACGCCGAGGGCGGCTTCTCCTTCTCCGGCATCGTGGCCGGCACCTACACGCTCACGGTCAGCGGCGTGGCCCACCGCCCGGTCGCCGTCCCGATCGAGGTGCCGGGCACCGGCCAGACCCGGCACGACGTCGTGCTGCTGCCCGGCGCGCGGGTGCGCGGCACGGTCCGCGTCAAGGACGGCGTGCCGCTGGCCGACGCCAGGGTCACCCTGCTCGACGCGGCCGGGAACGTGGTGGGCGTGACCACCACCGGCGAGGACGGGGAGTACGCCTTCACCGACCTGACCGGCGGGCAGTACACCATCGTCGCCGGCGGCTACCCGCCGGTGGCGAGCACGCTGAACCTCACCGGCCGGGGCGACGAGCCGTACGACGTGTGGCTGGGGCACGAGCGATGAGCGTCTCGGGACGGCCCCCGGGGGCTGCACGCTGCGGTCAGGGACGGGACCGGACCTGTGGGGCGGGCTGCGGGCGGCGTTCCACGCGGTCACGCAGTTGCGCCGGGAGGACTTCGCGATGACCTACAACCAGGGCGTCCAGGCCGGGGTGTCGCTGATCGGCGCGACACTGAAGGTGGAGCTGGACATTCAGGCGGTGCGCGGGTAGACCCCTGCCCACATGTAGTCAGGAGGAGGCAGGCCATGACGGAGGCGAAGACCGCTTCCCGACCGCCCGAGGCCGGCGAGGCGTACTGCGCGGTCGAGCGGCAGCTCGCCATCCTGCTCCGGCGCGCCAAGGCGTTCTCCGCGGGCATGGGGCGCAAGGTGCATCCCGACCTGGACCCCGGCGCGTACGGCCTGCTGGTCCGCATCGACCAGAGTTCGCCGATGCGCTCCAGTGACCTGGCCGCCTATCTGCGGGTCGGCCGGGCGACGATCAGCCGTCAGCTCAAGGTGCTGGAGGAGCTGGGGCTGATCTGCCGCAGTCCGGATCCCGAGGACGGCCGGGCCCACCTGCTGTCCCTCACACCCGAGGGCCGCAGGCGGCTCGGCAACGCGCGGGCGGCGCGGGAGAGCCAGTTGCGCACGCTGCTGGCCGCCTGGCCGGAGGAAGATGTGTGGCTGCTCGCGCGTATGCTCGAACGGTTCAACACACTCACGGAGGGCATGCATCCCTGACCCTCGGCTGGTCACAGCGTTACTCCCTCCGTTCCATGTGGTAGCCAAACCGTCATAAGGGACGCTTAAACTGCCCGTCAGACGTTTTCGCACCACAACAAGGAGGCCGGTGTGGCTCCCTGGTCCACGTATAGGAAAGCGGCGAGCATCGGCGCGGCGACGTTGGCGGCGGCGCTGTCCATCACCGCCTGCGGGAGCGACTCCGCCGGCTCGGGCACGGCGACGGCCTCGGCCGCCCCCGGAGGCGTCTCCCTCGTGAACGCCGGCAAGATCACAACCTGCACCAACATCCCATACGAGCCGTTCCAGTTCAAGCAGGGCGACAAGGTGGTCGGGTTCGACGTGGACATCGTCGACCTGGTCGCGAAGAAGCTGGGCGTGACTCAGGACATCGTCGACATCGACTTCGCGGCGATCAAGAGCGGCGCCGCGCTGAACGCCCGCAAGTGCGACGTGGCCGCCGCGGGTATGACGATCACTCCGGAGCGGCAGCAGAACCTGCTGTTCTCCGAGCCGTACTTCGACGCCACCCAGGCGCTGATGGCCAAGAAGGGCAGCGGGATCACCTCGCTGGACGACGTCAAGGCCAAGAACCTCAAGCTCGGCGCGCAGGCGTCGACCACCGGTCTCGACTACGTCAAGAATGCGGGCTTCGACCCGGTCGAGTTCGCCGACTCGCCCAAGGAGCTGCTCGGCCTGCAGACCGGCCAGGTGGACGTGATCGTGCAGGACCTCCCGGTCGTGCTGACCTGGCTGAAGAAGCCCGAGATCGGCGCCAAGTTCGAGCAGGTCGCCAGCCTCGACACCGGTGAGCAGTACGGCATCGGCATGAAGAAGGACAACACGGCGCTCAAGAAGATCGTCGACGAGGTCCTCGAAGCCGCCAAGGCCGACGGCACCTACAACGAGATCTACAAGAAGTGGTTCGGCACCGAGCCGGGCAGCGTGCCCGGCGGCGGTTCCGGCGCCGACAACCCGGCCGAGAGCACCGAGTCGCCCGCCGCCGGATCATGAGCGTCGTGAGCGAGCAGCAGGCGCCCTCCCCGGCCGAGGCCCGCAAGGGGCTCAGCCCGCGCCAGAGACAGCGCATCAGCCGGGGCATCCAGTACGCCGTGCTGGTGGTGATCGCCGTCGTCCTGATCGCCCTGGCCGATTGGGGCGCGATCCGCCAGTCGTTCTTCAACCTCGACGTCGCCGCCAAGGGCCTGCCCGAACTGTTCACCGTGGCCCTGCGCAACACCGTGATCTACACGGTGACCGGCTACATCTTCGGGTTCCTGGTCGGTCTGCTGCTGGCGCTGATGCGCCAGTCGTCGGTCGCGCCGTACCGCTGGATCTCGGCCGTCTACGTCGAGATCTTCCGAGGGCTGCCCGCGCTCGTCATCTTCCTGATGATCGGCAGCCTGCCGCTGGCCTTCCCCGGCTTCCACCTGCCGGGCGACGTGTACGGCCAGGCGGCGCTGGGCCTGGGCCTGGTCTCGGCCGCGTACATGGCCGAGACCTTCCGCGCCGGCCTGCAGGCCGTGCCCAAGGGGCAGATGGAGGCGGCGCGCTCCCTCGGCATGCCGTACATGCGGGCGATGATCTCGATCATCATTCCGCAGGCCGTCCGGATCGTGATCCCGCCGCTCACCAACGAGCTGGTCCTGCTGTTCAAGGACTCCTCGCTGGTGCTGTTCCTCGGGGTCACCGCCGCCCAGGTCGAGCTGGCGAAGTTCGGCAACGACCAGGCCTCCACCTACGCCAGCCCCACGCCGATCCTCGTGTCGGGCCTGACGTACCTGCTGATCACGATTCCCCTCGGATACGTCGCGAGGCGGCTGGAAGCGCGTCGGGGGTCGGGCCGATGAGCACCGTAGAGATCAAGGACCTGCACAAGTCGTTCGGCAGCCTGAAAGTGCTGCGCGGTGTCGACTTCACGGTCGAAAGCGGTCAGGTCGTCTGCATCATCGGGCCGTCCGGATCGGGCAAGTCCACGCTGCTGCGCTGCGTGAACCTGCTTGAGCAGCCGACATCCGGCAAGGTGATCGTCGACGGCATCGACCTGACCGACCCCGATGTGGACATCGACGCCGCCCGGCGGCACATCGGCATGGTGTTCCAGCAGTTCAACCTGTTCCCGCACCTGACCGTGCGGCGCAACGTCACGATCGCCCAGGAGCGGGTGCTCAAGCGGCGCAAGGACGAGTGCGACCGCATCGCGCGGGAGAACCTGGAGAAGGTCGGCCTGCTGGAGAAGATCGACGCCTATCCTCCTCAGCTGTCCGGCGGTCAGCAGCAGCGGGTCGCGATCGCCCGTGCGCTCGCCATGAACCCCTCGCTGATGCTGTTCGACGAGCCGACCTCGGCGCTCGACCCCGAGCTGGTCGGCGACGTGCTCGCGGTCATGCGCAAGCTCGCGGAGGACGGCATGACCATGCTGGTCGTCACCCACGAGATGGGCTTCGCCCGCGAGGTGGCCGACCGGGTGGTGTTCATGGACGGCGGCGTGATCGTCGAGGACGGGCCGCCCGAGCAGGTCATCGCCGACCCCAAGCACGAGCGGACCCGCGAGTTCCTCAGGCGGGTGCTGCACCCCGGCGTCTGAC
>JADGHC010000360.1 GCA_019689655.1 Microbispora sp. | reverse complement strand
TCCCGGGGGGGCCGGGGGGTGCCCCCGGCGGCGCCCGGCGCGGCGTCGACGTCGACGACCTGGCCGGACCGGTAGCGGTGGCCCGCCCCGTCCGCGATGGACGTGACGGCGGTGATACGGATCCGCATCAGGACGCCGCCATCTTCAGGATGCGCAGGGCGTCCGGGCGGACGACGTCGCCGCCGACCCGCATCCGGATCTTCCAGCCGATCATGCCGTCCTCGGCGTACAGCTGGTCCAGGACCTTCACCGTCATGCCCTGCCGGTCGTAGATCCGGTAACCGGCGTTGAAGTCACCGAAGATGACGACGTTCGCCGACAGGGCGATGGCGGCGATGTCCTCCTGGTTCTCGATGGCGTACCCGAGGAACGTGTTCGGCCGCCCAGCCTGCGTGGACGGCTGCCACAGGTACGGGCCGGTCCCCGCGCCACTGGAGTTGTCCCGCAGCAGCGACAGCGCCAGCTCGGTCGACGACGCCATGGCGAAGCGGCCGTTGCGCCGGTACTGCGCCGGCACCGCGTACACGAGCTTCTTGAAGTCGTCCACGGTGATGGCCGTACCGCTGCCCGCGGTGACGGTCTGCACGCCGCCGCCCGCGGTCATGAAGCCGACCGGCTGGTGGTTGGTGTGGCCGGTGCCGACGGTGAACGCGGTGTCCTCCGCCTCGCCCACGGCCCTGGCGAAGGAGTCACGGACGAACGCCTCCAGGGCCACATCGGAGTCGTCGAGCTCGTCCTCACCGATCTTCGCCAGACCGTACAGGTCCTCGATGTAGGTGTACTCCTCCGTCGGCGTGGACGGCATGGAGTCGGTGAGGGTCTGCTCGCTGGTCTCCAGCTTGCCCCAGCCGACGGTCACCTCGTCCAGGCTGCGCCGGCGCACCCGGTTGGAGGTGACCGACCGGGAGCTGGCCATGCCGCGCACCACGGTGAGCGCGGGCAGGGACCGCATGATCTCGGCCTCCAGGTCCTCCGGCACGAGGATCTCACCCGAGCTGTTCTCGACCAGGGCGCGCTGCTCCGGGGCGAGACGCGAGCCGCGGCGCAGGGCCTGGAAGAACGCGGCCCTGCGCTCCTTGGCGCGCTGCTCGTCGGTACCGCGGCCGCCGTCGTCCGGCCGGCCCGCACTGCGGCGGATCGGCTCGGCCATCTCCGCGGCCCGCTGCTCCTCGGTCTCCAGCCGCTCGATGCGCTCCGTCAGGCTCCGGAAGGTTTCCTCGTGCCGGTCGTAGGCCTGCCGCTCCTCGCCGGTCAGGCCGCGGTTCTCGCCCTCGGCTCGTTCGGTGATGGCCCGCATCGACTCAACGACGCCGGCCCGCTGCTGCCGCAGCTCCACGCTGGTGGGCATGGGGGTCTCCTCACATGGTGAAGGGGTGGGATGGTCCCGGGCCGGACGGCCGGGAGGATCAGGGGTCAGAGCTGGGCGAGCATCTCCAGCTCGCGCAGCCGGTGCCGGGCCCGCTCGACCGGGTAGCCGGGCTTGGGCAGGGAGCGGGCGTCGGCGGCCTCCAGCAGCGCGTCCAGCGCGTCGCGGGCGTCCTGCACCAGCTGCCGGTTCTGCGCCGACAGCACGCGGCCCGCGCGCACCTCCTGCAGCGCGCGGGTCACCTGGTCCGGTTCGGGCACCGGCGGCTCGCCGAGCTGGCGGGCGGCCGCCGACCGCAGCTCTGCCGAGGTCTGGCTGAACGCCGGGTACGTGACCACGGAGACGTCGCCGCCGTCCAGGTCGATACCGAACACCTCGTGTGTGTTGCCCGACCAGCCATCCGCCGTGACCCAGAACCCGAAGCTCATCTGGTTGATGTCGCCGCGCTCCAGGGAGACGGCCAGGTCCCGGGCGTAGGACACGTCGGCCATGTCCGCTTCGACGATCACGCCGGCGTCGTCCTCGGCGAGCGTCGCCGTTCCGGCCGCCGTCCTGGCCAGCAGCAGGTTCGGGTCGTGGTTGATCAGGAACCGGACGTCCGGGCCCGCGGCCAGGGTGCGGGTGGCGGCGCCGGGCATGATGCGCTCGCGCCAGCCGCCCATGTCCTCGCTCAGCGAGTCGTAGACGATCGCCCGGCCCCGGAAACGCAGCCGGGCCGCCTCGTCGTCGGCGGCCCGGATCTGCAGGTCCGTCAGCGGGAACGCGCGGACCTCACGAGTGCGCGGCATGCGCGCCTCCCTCACAAGTTGAACTGCAGACGGCAGGTGCACCCGGCGATCTCGTCCACGCCGAGCAGGTAGTCATGCGGCCAGCGCCCCTGGTGGCTGCCGATGGTGAAGAACTCCCGCAGGCCCACGGTCTGCCCGTCCGCGGCCGCGTGGGTGGGCCGCGGATTGGGGTCCCACACCCGCCACGTCTTGGTGCGGGCACCGGCCTGCTTCGCTCCCTCGTGCGACCCGAAGTTGGACAGGTAGTTCACGCGGGCCTTTGCCAGCTGCGCGGCGCGGGCCTGGGTCATCCGCTCGAACATCGCCAGCACGTCGGCCGGCGCGTTGGAGACCGTGAACTGGTGCGCCAGCTCCCGCGCGGTGGTGGAGTTGATGTTCGCCGCCGTCGCCGCTGCGCCGGCCGCCAGCACAGCCAGGGTCTCGTCGACGGCGAAGGTTCCGCCCAGCGAGGTGGCAGTCAGGGTGCCGACCTCGGTGACCAGGCCGCGGGCCAGCTGCAGCAGGATCTCGGTCAGCTGCTCGTTCTCCGCCGCCTCGTCGAGGATCTCCTCGACGGTGGCGTCCGGGCGCAGGCCCAGCGCGGCCATGGCCCGCTCGCCCTGCTCGGCGAAGAACTGCGCGATCTGCTCCTGGTGCCGGGTCACCCACGCGGCCAGGTCCTCCACCGACGGGGACTCGGCGGTCTCCGCCCGCAGCTGCGGCACCCGCGGCAGGGAGCGCTGCTCGGCCGGGGGCGCGCTGCCTGCGGGCGCCATGTTCAGCGGCTGCAGGTACTCGTCGCCGCCCTCGATGGGCGGCTCGTCCTCCTTGGCCCGGATCTCGTTGACGCTCATCCAGCCCCACTGCCGGGCCTGCGCATACGCGCCGAACCGCTGCGTGATATCCCCCCTGAGCAGTGCATCGGGGTTGAACTTCAGGTACAGGGCCGGGTCGCCGCCGAACAGTTGCCGGGCGGTGCGCTCCAGCCGGGTCAGCCACGGCAGCAGCGAGTAGATCACGTATCCGAGGGACTGCTGCTCGATCCCCGAACCCCACGAGGTGGACCGCTCGACGTCACCGATCATGTGCGGCGGCACGCCGAAGATCCCCGCGATCTCCGCCCGGGTGAGCTTGTACACCTCCAGGAACTGCGCGTCCGCCGGGGACAGCGTGGTCTTCTCCCACCGTGCGCCGCCCTCCAGCACGGCCAGACGGTGCGCCTTGTCGAAGCCCTCGTGCAGGTCCCGCCACTGGCGAGTCAGCCGCTCGTACTGGGCGTCGGTCAGCTTGCCCTCGACGGAGACCACACCGCCCGGGGAGGCGTCCCGGGCGAAGAACCCGCCGATGTACGCCGTCGCGGCGTACCCGGTGCCGACCGCCTGCCGAGCCATACCGATCGGCGACAGGCCCTCCACACCGCCGATGCCGAAGCTGCGGAAGTGCAGCAAGTTCTCAGCCCGGACCAGGCCGCCGTCCTCACGGATCGGCGCCCACTCATCATCGGCAAGGGTGATCTTGTAGACCAGATCGCCCGTTTCCTTCACCCGGCGCGGCTCCACGCTCGTCCACGCGACCGGCCACAGCCCCACCGGCTGGCCGTTGCCACCGCGCTCGACGTACACCGCCGCGTTGCCACGCAGCAGCATCCACCCCAGGACCTGCGCCCACATCTCCCCCGCAGGCAGACCAGGATTGGCCTGGTGCGTCAGCAGCGGCGCCGCCGGGTGCTCGTCGAACGGCACCCGCGAGACACCCTCACGGCGGAACACCCCGGCCGGCAGCATGCTGCCCGTCTCGGCCAGCAGCCGGATGCACGAGAACACCGCGGCGACCTGCAGCGCCCGCTCCGGGGTGACCGTGACCTCCGCCGCAGTCGAATATCCGGTCAGCGCCGGCAGGCTCTTGCGGCCGCGCTCCTGACGCCCGGCACCGCGGCCGAACAGGCGGCGAATCAGCGGCATCAGTCCTTCACCCCCTTCACATTGCCCAGGAGCATCAGCACCGCGCCGACCAGGAGCAGAGCCACCCCGGCCCCGACCACACCGCCCAGGCCGGCGCCAACCAGCACCAGCCCGGTTGCTCCCGCGGCCAGGCCGCACAGCTCGCACAGCCACTGCACCCGCTCGTCCACCAGGCCCCCTCTGCTCGTTCGTCAGGCACCGATGACGCGGATGCTGGGCTCCGGCTGTTCCTCCGGCTCCACCCGGGACAGGTGCATCGCCAACGCGTTCAGCCCGGAGGCCACACCGTCGATGCGCTTTGCACTGGTCTGCCGGTCGGGCTTGACCGGCTTCACGTAGCCGTCCGCGTTGGTCTTCAGGCCCACGCAGTCGATGTGCCAGCGCAGGATCGGATGCCCGCCGTGCGAGACGCGCCGGGACAGCACGAGGCGCTCCAGCTGCTGGCACGGCTGGTTCAGCCCGGCGTAGCCCTGCGAGACCTGCTCCATCTCCAGCCCGGCGTCCGCCAGTTCCTTCACGGTTTCGGTGGCGTTCCACCGGTCGTAGCCGATGGCCAAGATGTTGAACCGCTCGGCGAGATCGTCGGTGATCAGCTCCCGCACCGCGCGGTAGTCGACCACGTTGCCCTCGGTCAGCCGCAGCGCCGGCCCCGCGTGCGCCGCCGTCTTCGACCACCGCTCCAGCGGCACCTTCGTGCGCCGCTCCAGCTCCTTCACCCGATCCTCCGGGAGCCAGAAGAACGGGACCCAGATGTGCGGCTCGCTTGGGTCGTCCGGATCCTGCGGCGGGAACCACAACGAGAGCGCCGTCATGTCGGTGGTGCTGGACAGGTCCAGGCCCCCGTAGCAGTCCCGGCCCTCGAGAGCCGACAGCTCCACCGGAACCGGAACCCCCGTGCTGGTACGCGCGCACGCGTCCCAGTCCTCCATCCGCAGCCACCTGGTGGTCTGCTTCGTGCGGACGTTCAAGTGCAGCCTCAGGTAGCGGTTCAGCTGCTGCGGCGACCGCTGGGCCTGCGCGGCCTTGCCCGCCAGGTAGTCGGCCAGCACCGTCACCCCGTAGCCGGGATTCGCCGTGCGCAGCGTCTCCTCGGCAAACGGGTCGAAGTCCTCCGAGCTGTCGTCCGCGCCGAAGACGACACCCCACACGGTGGGGTCCTCGGCGTGCCCACCCGCCAGCGCCTCGATCTCCTCACGTTTCGTCGCGTAGATCGATCCCGTCTCGGCGCCGTCGTCCGCGGTCGTGATGAAGATGATGAGCGGCTGGGTGCGGGATCCGGTGCCGGTCTCCAGGGCGTCCACGACGTCGGGGTTCTTGTGGACGTGGACCTCGTCGATGATGCCGCCGTGGACGTTCAGGCCGTGCGCGCGCAGCCCCTCCGAAGACAGTGCCCGGAAGATGGAATGCGTGGTGGGGTGTTCGAGCAGCTTGCGCTGGATGCCCCGCCGCCCAAGGCGCTTTTTCAGCGGCGGCGACCCGGCGGCCATGTTCGCCGCGGCCCGGAACACGATGTTCGCCTGGTCGCGGTCACCGGCCGCGGCGTACACCTCGGCACCCGGCTCGCGGTCGGCGGCGAACAGGTACAGCCCCAGACCGGAGCACAGCGTGCTCTTGCCGTTCTTCCGGGGGATCTCGAACCACACGGTCCTGATGACCCGGTAGCCGTCCGGCCGCTTCAGCCCGAACACCGGCGCGATCAGGTAGCGCACCTGCCAATCCAACAGCTGGAACTGCCGCCCGGCGTGACGACCGATCAGCTGCTTCAGCAGCAGGAAGAACCGCAGCACCCGTTCGACTGCGGCCGGGTCGAACCACGTCCCGCGCTGGGCCGGGATCGGGGTGACCAGGAGCGGCTGGCGGCCCTCGGCGAGCCACTCGGTGCCCTGCACGAGCCCTTCATCGAGCCACCGGGCGACTGCGGCATCGATCTCACGCGTGAGCTTCGCGCGCAGTCCCCTAGTCGAGGATGCCGTCCCCCGGGTCATCGTCGTCACCCTCCGGCTTCACCGAGCGGAGGCGCGCGTTCGGCGTGATGAACAGCTCCTTCGCCAACGCCGCCACGGTCGTCGCCGCCTCCCGCCAGATCTGCCACCCCGGATGCTTCGCCGGCCCGTTCCCAGCCCGCCGCTCAGCCACCAGATCATCGGTCTGCAGCAGCTGCTCGGCAGCCACGAACTTGGACCAGGCCGCGCAGTACGTCGCCAGCGCAGCCCGGTCGACCTTGGCCAGGACCCCGAGCCGGTCCAGGTCCGGCACGATGCGCTCCCACTCGGCGCGCGCTTCAGCGTCCAGCCAGTCGGGAGCGTCCGGCACGCCAGGAGGAGCGGTGACCCGCTTGGGAGCACGCCGGCCGCCGGGGTTGCCGCGCAGGGCGCGGACGTTGTCCGGCATCGGGACGGGGCCGCGAGCGCCCATGATCACCTCCAGGCGTTATCACGGACCGTGATCGATGGTCACTCAATGCTCAGGAATGCGGGCGGAACTCGCGGTCGAGGTT
>JADGHC010000359.1 GCA_019689655.1 Microbispora sp. | reverse complement strand
CACCCACGACGACCGCCCACCCCGGGCAGCACCACCCGCAGCCTCGGCAGCCGCACCACCCGCAGCACCAGCAGTTGCGCGAGCGTCGGAACCCGCGTCGGCACCCCGGCCGCCAGAACGACCACCGGCAGCCGCACCATCGAAACCAGCACCAGCGCCGGTAGCCGCGCCACCGGCACGCCCACCGGGCGTCGCGGCACGGCCCGCGAAGGCGCCATCGTCCCAGGTAGTGCCACTCCAGGCAGCGCCATCGGCACCGGACGCTCGACCACCCGCGGCATCGGCAGCAGCGCCGGCACCGGAGTCCACGCCGCCGGCACGCTCACGACCGAGCGGCCTACCGCCACCAGCGAATATGTCACGGCCCTGGGCTGCGCCCGCAGCAGCGCCATCGGCACCGGCTACACCGCCACTCCAGCAGGCACCAGCGTTTCCCCCGGCACCGCCGCTCTCCCCGGCGCCGCCGCCGGAGCGCGCACCATCACGTGCGCCCGCACCAGCGCGTGCACCACCGGTGAAGACACCACCGCCCCGAGCGGTATCCGAAGCAGCGCCCTGGGCTCCGGGACCGCCGACTATCCAGCCCTGGCCGGGACGCGTGCTGCCAAAGCCTTCCGTCATGCCCGTGTCGGCCGTGCCGCTGCCACGGGTGCCGCTCGTGAACAGGGCCGCACCGAATGCGGATCCGTCCACTGCGGGGCCCCTACGACCGGGGCCCATACCAGGGATCAGATTGTCGGTCGCATCTGATGAAGTGGAGAAAAGGTCGAAGCGGCAGTCATCGCGGGCGAGCGGGCCCTCGCCAGGCCACAACGGCGAGTTGGCGAGCGGCCGATCCCACCACTCACCATCACCGCCACCGAACCGCGCATCGCCCCGAGCCGCCCCGTTTTCCGCCTCAGCACCATCATCCGAACGACGAGAGTGCCAAGGATCGATGTCGAATAGATCCATGACACCTCCCACCTTTAACTCGAAAACTTGTTTTAATTCTCTCGCGCTGTTGTCACTCTACGCAACCGGAGAACACGATTTGTTGGAATCACAGGTTCGCGAAGCCGTGACCGGGAGATCCGGCACGACGCACGCCCGTACGGACCGGACGGGCTGCGGGTTCTCCCTGGCAGTCCGCCGAGCTGGGCCTGGCGATAGCTCGCCTCAAGGCTGCTTCGGACCTGCTCGCTTGGAACCTCGCCCAAGACTCGGACGCACCGTGACGGCCGAGGGCGGAAGCCGGCAGCGATCACCCGTCCAGGGACCGGCACAGGTGGCTGCCGGTCAGGGGCACCAGAACCGGGCCCGGCAAGAACACCCACAGCCACGCCTCCCCAGCCAGCGCAGCGCGGACGCTCCGCCACCGCGCGAGCATCCCGAGATGCGGGGAATGCGGCCGCGCCGCCGCCGGGTCGCCGTCACAATCCACGGAACGCGGCCATGCCGCGGCTGAGGCGGCCCCCAGATCTAGGGCACGCGGCCGCGCTGCCGTCGCCGGGGTACCGCGCAGGGCCCCGGTCGCGCGTCCACCGATCCCACGAAAAGGCTGTATTAGATCACATGTTCGATGTAGGGTGTGATGGCCGTCACGGGGCACGGCCGCGAACCACACGCTCCATGTCGGCACGTTTTGTCGTTTTCGCAGCTCAACTGGTACATGCCGGGAAGGAGCACCCATGACCGAGCCCAGGACGCACACCCTCGATGTGCCCGGTTGCGTTCTCCACTACGACGTACGCGAGGCCGAGGGAACCACCCAGCCGATCCTGCTGCTGATCGGATCGCCGATGGGCGCGGCCGGGTTCGCCGCCCTGGCACGGCACTTCCGGGACCGTACGGTGGTGACCTACGACCCGCGCGGAAGCGATCGGAGCACGCGGACCGACGGCGCCACCGAGTCGACGCCGGACTTGCACGCCGACGACCTGCACCGGCTGATCGACGCGGTCGGGGGCGGACCGGTGGACATCTTCGCCAGCAGCGGAGGCGCGGTCAACGGGCTCGCGCTCGTCGCCCGGCATCCGGAACAGGTGCGCACGCTCGTGGCGCACGAGCCGCCCGCCGCCCAGGTGCTGCCGGACCGGGAGCGGGCGCTGGCCGCCGTGGCCGGCATCCGGCGGACCTACGACCGGGAGGGTTTCGGCCCGGCGATGGCGCGGTTCATCGCGGTCACCAGCCACCAAGGCGAGTTCCCGGCGGACTTCGCCGACCGGCCCGTGCCGAGCCCGGCCGAGTTCGGGCTGCCGACGGAGGACGACGGGACGCGTGGCGATGTGCTGTTCGAGCAGAACCTCATCACTTGCACCCACTACCAACCCGACTTCGAGGCGCTCCGCGCGGCCCCGACCCGCATCGTCCTCGGGGCCGGGGTCGAGTCCGAGGGCCAGCTTACGTACCGTGCGAGCGTCGAGATCGCCGAGCGGCTCGGCACAAAGCCCGTGATCTTCCCCGGCGGCCACGGCGGGTTCCTGGACGACACGTACGGCATGCCGGGCGACCCGGACAACTTCGCCGTCACGCTGCGCGAGGTCCTGGCCGGGTAGCGCGGCCCCGGGAGACGCGCGTCAAGGGCGCAGCGCGCGGCCGGGGGTGGCCCCGGTGAGCTCGCCGCCGCGCAGCACCGGCACGCCGCCGACGAGCACGTCGTCCACGCCCACCGCGAGCGAGCGGGGCTTGTCGTACGTCGCCGTGTCGGCCACCGTGGCCGGGTCGACGACCACCAGGTCCGCGACCTGGCCCCGCCGTACGAGACCTCGGTCGGGCAACCGGAACCGGCGCGCCGGGTGCGAGGCCAGGTGCACGGCGGCCTGTTCCCAGGTGAGGTCGCCGAGTTCGCGCACGTGCCGCCCGAGGTAGCGGGCGAACGCGCCGAAGCCGCGCGGGTGCGGATGACCGCCCACGTAGATGCCGTCGGAGCCGCCGGTGTGGCCGGGGTCGCGCATGACCGCGCGCACCGACTCCTCCCCCGCCGGCCCCTCGTCGGGACGGGCCTGCACGCAGCCCGCCTGGAGCCGGGTCTCCACCAGCAGCACCCGGCAGAACTCCGCGGGCGTGGTGCCGTACTCGGCCGCGGCGGCGGGCAGGGTCATCCCCTCGGCCCACTCGAACCCGGGGGCGTGCGAGAGCGTGATGCGCGGCCACAGATCGTCGCGTTCCGCCCACTCCGCGGCGAGACGGTCGCGTTCGGTGGACAGCATGGCCACGGCGCGGTCGGGGTCGGCTGCGGGCACCCACGGCGGCAGCGTCACCATCGCCAGGATCGTGCTGGCACGCAGGTAGGGATAGGTGTCGAAGGTGAGGTCGACGTCCTGCCGCCGGGCGTCCTCGACGAGCGGCAGCAGGATCGAGGCCGGGCCGTGCAGGTGCGAGACGTGCACGGCCGCCCCGGACCGCCGGGCGATCTCCACGACCTCCGCCATCCCCACCGGCGCCGACGGGCCGTAGGCGCGCATGTGGGTCACGTACGGCAGACCGCCCAGCGGCCGGCACAGGGCGGCGAGTTCGGCCGCGTCGGCGTACCGGCCGGGGGCGTACTCCAGGCCGGAGGACAGGCCCGCCGCCCCCTCGGACAGGCCCGCCTCGACCCTGCGGAGCATGGCCCGCGTCTCGTCCTCGTCGGCGGCCCCCTCCGCAGGGCCCATCACGTCGTACCGGATCGTGCCGTGCGGCAGCAGATAGACGGTGTTGAGCGCGGTCCTGCCGTCGTATCCCGCGAGCAGTTCCGCGACGCTCACCGGCCCGTCCAGGTGCGGGTGCGCCCCGTTGACCGCCGCGAAGTAGCGGCTCGCGTACGTGAAGGCGGCCCGGGAGGTGGTCGGCGCGAACGACAGCCCGTCCTGTCCGAGCACGAACGTCGTGACCCCCTGCCGCAGCGCGGCCTGCTGCACGAACGGGTCGAACACGACCGCGTCGCCGTGCGCGTGGGAGTCGACGAACCCCGGCATCACATACCTGCCCGCCGCGTCGATCCGCACCGCCGCCTCGGCCCGGTCCAGGTGGCCCACCGCCTCGATCAGGCCATCACGGACACCGACGTCGGCGCGGAACGCGGGGGCTCCGGTGCCGTCCACCACCCGGCCGCCGCTGATCAGCACATCGAAGGTCATGTCCCGATTAGATCAGTCGTACGGACCGGGCATGCGCGTGGAGTCCGGGCAGTCTCCGCCCGGCAAGACGGGCCGGCGCTCCAGCACCTCGCGGGCGCGGGCACGGGCGAGGTTCCAGCCGTTCCAGGGATCGGGCTTGTCCAGCTCGTTGACCGCCACCACTTTGCGCAGCACGCAGCTGCGGTCGGGCTCGGGCAGGCGGTCCAGGATCGGCACGGCCTCCGCCCCCAGGTCGCTCAGGTAGCCGTGGTCGAGCCGCGCCACGCCCCGCACCGTGAGCTGGGTCTCCGCCACCCGCGCGTCGGGGTCCCACACGGCGAACGCCAGCAGCGACACCCCGGTGAGCAGCACGAACGCGCGGAAGAACCAGGAGATGCCGCCGCCGAACAGCCGCACCGCCCCCGCCGCCGGCACCAGTACGAACACCGCGGCCAGCCACCAGATCGTCGCCTCCACCGAGGCCCGCAGCCGCGACAGGCCGTACGCGTCGGTGTAGAGGCCGAGCCGGTGCAGCGCCGAGGCGAGGATCACCAGCGTGAACGCGCACAGCAGGCCGAGCAGCACGGCGAGCAGCCAGCGGTCGGCCCGAGTCCGGCGGCGCGACAGGGCGACCGCGGCGGCCACGACGCCGAGCACGAAGATGCTGACCGTGACGAGCTCGAAGAAGCCCGACCTCGCGTACTGCGCGTAGGTGAGCCCCGCCGTCGACAGCACCCTGCGGTTCCCGCCGAACAGCACCGTGATCTGCACGGTCACGAACGCCGCGAACAGCAGGTTCAGCCCGACCAGCGGGATCACCCACACCTGGCGATCGAGGGACATCCGAAGGCCGGGCGGGGCAGGCTTGGCCACCGGCCGCAGCCCCACCAGCACCGCCGCCCCGGCCAGCGCCGCGAACACGCAGAACACGAAAGCCCGCAGCGGCAGGCTTTGCGCCCACTGCGGCGCCCGCAGCAGATCGTGCAGGAAGGCCGAGAAGACCGCGTCGGCGGAGGACAACAACAGGCCGAAGACGGCCAGCAGGACGACGGTCACGGCGGCGCCGGCCAGCGTGGGCAGCATCCGGCCGCGCCGGGTCAGGGTCCGCAGCGGCCCGGCCAGGAACCACGGCAGCGGCAGCAGCGCGAACGCGACCGATATCCCACCTTTGATCACGCCGAGCCAGCCCCGTCCGCCGCCCGACACCGCGAGCGACGCCACCACGAACGCGGCCAGCAGCACCGGCGCCACCAGCCACTCGGCGTCCCGGAAGAGCACTACCGAGACCAGCGCGTACGCCAGGAGGCCGAAGGCCACCGTCCACGGTGTGATCCGCCCGCGCCGAAGCGGCAGCACCGCGGGGAAGGCCGCCGCGCCCAGCACGACCGCCGTCAGCACGAAGCCCAGCCCGGCCTGCGCGTACGGCAGGGTGACGGCGGCGACCAGCCCGGCCGACGCGGCGGCCGGCAGCAGCCATCGGGGGGCGTCCGGCAGGTCCGGCCGCGGGAACAGCGGCGGCGGCACATAGACGGGCGGCGGCGGAGACCATCCCGCCCCTTGCGTGCCGGGCGCGGGCGCCCCCGGGGAGACCAGCCGCCGCTCCGCGTGTCCCGGGGCACGCGGGCCCGCGGCGACGCTCTCCCGCGCACCGGGCGGCGCGAACCGCGCGGAAGCCGGCTCGGCGGTGTGCCGGGGCGGCCCGGACTCGCCTGCCGCCCTCGCCGTGGCCCGCCGGGCGGACGACGAGCCGCGCGCCGCTCCCGCGACGGCGCCGGCGACGACGAACAGCAACAGGGGGAGGGCGGCCGGGCCTCCTCCGAAGTACCCGCTCAGGAAGACCGAGCCGATCAGTCCGGCGAACAATCCGCCGCACATGCCGAGGCCCGCCCCGAGGGCCGCCCGCGCCAGGTGCCCGGCGCGGTCGTACGGCACGCCGGCATGGGGCACGAACGCCCGCCCCGGTGGCACGGCGTACGGCTGGTCCGCCCGCGGCCGGACGAAGCCGCCGGCGTCCCCTGTATGAAGGCCGGAGTCTGCCGAGCGGACGTGACCGGCCTCGGCGATCACGGCGGGCCCGGACGACGCCGCCTCCCGTCCGTCCGCGGCCCCCGCGTCGTCCGCCCGCACCACGCCCTCCTCATCGCCGCGTACAGCCTGCGCGTCCGCACTCGGCGCGGGGGCGCGTGACGTGACCGGCACGCCCTCGCCTCGCGCGCCGGGGGCGCGCGCCGTCACCACGTGCGGCCCCGTGACCGCGTCACCGGTCTCCCCCGCCGCTCCGGCGTGATCCGCGGGGCGGCCCATGCCCGGCTTGCGCGCCCGGGTGCCCGCCTTTCCGGTGTGGCCGGAACCGTCCGCGCTCTCCCCCGTGGCCGGCTCCCCGTGGCGGGGCAGTACGACGACCATCCGGCATCCCGGGGCCGTCCCCCGACCTTCCCCCTCGGGCCGTTTCGCGGCCGGAATCGGGTCCGCCACGTAGATCGATCCGCCGTGCAGCTCAACGATCTCCTTGGCGATGGCGAGCCCGAGC
>JADGHC010000358.1 GCA_019689655.1 Microbispora sp. | reverse complement strand
CCGCCGCCCGTGGCGGCCCGACACAGCGAAGGCGGCCCCCCGTGTCCCTGATCGTGTTTCCCCCCGCACCCGTGAGAGCCCCGGCCGCGCCCGCGCCGCGGGACCGTTTCATCGACGTCCTGCGCGTGTTCGGAATGGTCCTGGTGGTCGTGCAGCATTGGACGATGCCGGTCCTTTCGTACGCCGAGGGACGGCTCAGCACGGGCAACGCCCTGGCGGCGGTTCCGTACGTCACCTGGATCTCGCAGGTCATGCCGCTGGTCTTCTTCGCCGGGGGCGCGGCCAACGCGATCAGCTTCCGGTCCGCCGCCCGCCGGGGCGGCACCGCCCGTGAGTGGACGGCACGGCGGCTGCGCCGCCTCGCCTGGCCGGTGGTGCCGCTCGCGGTCGTGTGGCTGCCGCTCCCCCACCTGCTGGTGGCGCTGGGAGTGCCCGCGCAGCCGGTGGAGGTGGCCGCGCGCACGGTCGGCCAGCCGCTGTGGTTCCTGGCGGTCTACCTGCTGGCGGTGGTGGCCACCCCGCACCTGCTGCGGGTGCGGGCCGCGGTCGCCCTGCCGGTGCTCGCGGGAGGCGCCGTGCTGATGGACGTGGTCCGGTTCACCGGCCTTGAGGCGGCCGGTTATCTCAACGTCGCGTTCGTGTGGCTGGCGGTCCACCAGGTCGGGTTCCGGTACGCCGAGGGCGGCCTGGCGTGGCTGACCGGCCGGCGCGCCGCCGCGCTGGCGGCCGCCGGGTTCGCGATGGTGGCGGCCCTGGTGGCGGCCGGGCCGTACCCCGCCAGCATGATCGGGATGCCGGGGGCGGTCTCGAACATGGCCCCGCCGAGCGCCTGCCTGCTCGCGCTGTTCGCCGGGCAGCTCGGCCTGGCGATGCTGCTGCGCCCCGCCGTGAACGCGCTGACAGCCCGGCCGAGGGTGGAGGCGGTGCTCGCCGCGCTCGCGCCGCGCGTGATGACCGTCTACCTGTGGCACATGACCGCGCTCGTCGCCGTCGCCGGCGTGGCGACCGTGGGGCTCGGGCTGGCGACCCCGCACACCGGCTCGGCGGCCTGGTGGCGCGCCGTCCCGCTGTGGCTGGCCGCCCTGGCGCTGGTGCTGGCCGGGCTCATCGCGCTGCTCGGCCGGTTCGAAAAGCCCGTGGGCGCCGCCGCGCCCGGGCACGCGCGGGCGGCCGTCCCGCTCGTCGGCGGCGCGCTGCTCACCCTCACGGTCACCGGCTTCGCGCCCGGCCCGGCGCCGGTGGCCGCGTCGGCCGCCCTGGTCGCGGGCCTGCTCCTGGTCAGCCGGCCCGCAGCTGGCGCTCCACGTCTTCGATGATCTCCTGCAGGCGCAGGCCGTGGCGGGCGTCCAGCGGATGCCCGCCGTCGCGTACGGTGTGCGCGAACTGCCGGGCCACCTCGGGGAACACGTCGCCGAGATCCGAGCCGAGCAGCGAGGCGCTGCCGAGCCGTCCGTACACGTCGATCCGGCTGGGCGGGGTCTCGCCCTCGGCGGCCATGCACAGCGACGCCTCGCTGACCGCGCCGCTCTCGTGCTCAAGCAGCAGGCCGACCCAGCCGAGCGGATCGCCGTGTGCCTTGACCGCGACCACCCGGCCGAGCGCGGCGTCGAGCAGGTCGATGGTGTGCGGGCCCACGTCCAGCACCGCGCCGCGTTCCAGCCGCCAGGGCGTGGCGAAGGGGCCGCCGCGCAGGCTGCCGGAGATGTTGGCGGCGTGCCCGCCGAAGGGCTCGATCCGCCGGACGCGGTCGAGGAACCGGGTGGTCGCCGCCGAGTAGCGGAACGTGAGGAGCATCTGGGAGGCGACGCCGGCCTCCTCGATCGCCCCGGCCAGGCGCCGGGCGCCGTCGAGGTCGGCGGCGAGCGGCTTTTCCAGCAGGAGCGCCTTGCCCGCCTTGGCCGCGAGCACGCCCAGCTCGGCCTGCACGGCGGGCGGCACGCAGAAGGCGATCGCCTCGGAGGCCGCGAACAGGTCCTCGAGCCGCTCGAAGGACGCGGCGCCGTGGGCGCCGGCCAGCGCCCGCGCCGCCTCGGGCCTGCGCGCCCACACCCCGGTCAGCGTCGTGTGCGGGCCGGCCGCGAGGGCGGGCGCGTGCACCATCTCCGCCCACGGCCCCGCACCGACGAGTCCCACCCGCACCGGCTCCATGACGGCCCCCTTTCCGCCGGGGACCCTAACGCACCCCGCGGGCACATGGTCAAGAGGGGGCCGGCGCGCGCGGCACCGGCGGTATGGGCAAGATGGACCGTCTTCGACATCCTCCCCTCCCTGAAGGCGGGGGCTTCCGCGGAGGTTTCCGATGAACGTCATCCTGCTGAGGCACGGCGAGACCGAATGGAGCAGGGCGAGGCGGCACACCGGCCGCACCGACCTGCCGCTGACCCCGCACGGCGAGGAGCAGGCGCGCGCCCTGTCCCGCCTGGTCGCGGGCCGGTCGTTCGCGCTGGTCCTCGTCAGCCCCGCACAGCGGGCCCGCCGTACGGCCGAGCTGGCCGGCGTCGGGCCGTACGAAGTGGACCCGAACCTGTGGGAGTGGGACTACGGCGGCTACGAGGGCCTGACCACCGCCGAGATCCGCAAGTCACGCCCCGGCTGGTACGTCTGGCGCGACGGCGTCGTCCCGGGGGACGAGGCGCACCCGGGTGAGACCGTCGGGCACGTCGGGGAGCGGGCGGACAAGGTGCTCGCCCGGATCCGCTCGGCCGGCGGCGACGTCCTCGTCGTGGCGCACGCGCACGTCCTGCGCGTGCTCGCGGCCCGCTGGCTCTCGCTGCCCGCCGGCCACGGCAGGTATCTCCGGCTCGACACCGGGATGTACTCCGTCCTGGGGTACGAGCACGACGAGCCCGTCCTGCTCCGCTGGAACGCGCCCGCCTGATTCGCACCCGTCCGATCACACGTGCCGCCCGTACCGCGGGTGATCACGCCTGGGCGACCGGCTGGGGTTGCGGCCCTCGGCCGGTCAGCCACTCCAGGACTTTGCGGTGGCCGCGCCGGGCATCCTCGAAGTGCCCCCACCGCCAGTACCTGGGCTGATCCCGCACCCCGGTGACCCATGTCCGGTACGCCACCACCCTGGGCCGCCCGCCGGCCGGGTCGGCCGGGGAGGCGACGCCGTAGGTGCGGATCACCACGCGGCCTCCGGGTGCGAACAGCACGTCGTCGGCCACTGGGTAAAGAGTCATCTGGTCCAGCACGTGGTCCCCCTCGTGAACGTTCGTGGGACTCACTGTGCCGGATCCGTGTTACGCCTCCCGTGTCGCGCCGTTACGCGCGTGAGAAGCGGATGAACACGGGGTCATCCAGACGACGGGTCACACCAGGAGGCTGTCGAACTCGCCGTCCTTGACCCCGAGCACCAGGGCTCGGATCTCCTCGCGGGTGTAGATGAGCGCCGGTCCGTCGGGATAGCGCGAGTTCCGGACGGCCACGCTGCCGTCGGGAAGCTCGGCCAGCTCCACGCAGTTGCCGGTCGAGTTGCTGTGGGCGCTTTTCCGCCAGGTGACCCCGGCGATGTCGGTTGCGGGCATCCCGTTATATGTCTGCATTCATGTCTCTCTGAGAAGTTCGCCGAGTATCTCGGCGGTGCCGCCGGGTGTGGTGCTCTCCACGCACAGCTGCTCCATGGCCGTGAGGTACGGATCGATGTCCTCACGTTTGTCCAAGTAGAGCGCACCCCAGAGCTGCTCGACGTAGACCACGTCCGAAAGATCGGATTCCGGGAAGCGGAGGATGGTGAACGCGCCTCCCTCGGCGGCGTGCATCCCGTAGCGAAGGGGCATCACCTGGATGGTGATGTTGGGCAGCGTGGACACCTCCAGCAGATGCTGGAGCTGTTCCCGCATCGTCGCTTTCCCTCCGATGGGCCGCCTGAGCGCGGCCTCGTCGATGACAGCCCATAGCCGGGGGCCGTCCTTGCGCGTGAGCCTTTCCTGCCGCTGCATTCGCAGATGGACGCGCTGTTCGAGCTCGTCCTCCGATGCGTCCGGATGACCGAGACGAATCACCGACCGGGCGTACTCCGCCGTCTGCAGCAGGCCGGGCACGAACTGCACCTCGTAGGTGCGGATCACGCTGGCGGCCTCCTCCAGGCCGACGTAGGTGACGAACCAGGACGGCAGCACGTCGCCGTACTTGTGCCACCACCCCGGTGTGTTCGCCTCGCGGACCATCTCCAGCAGGCCACGCCGTTCGTCGTCGTCCTGGACGCCGTACAGCGTGAGGAGGTCTTCGACGTCACGTGTCTTGAATCCGACCCGTCCCAGCTCCATCCGGCTGATCTTCGACTCCGAGGCACGGATGTGGAAGCCGGCGACCTCACGGGTCAGACCCCGTTGCTCGCGCAGCCGGCGAAGGCTCGCGCCGAGCATGATGCGCCGAACGGTGGAACCGGATCCGGGCGGATCTATGGACACGTGCTATTCCTCCGCTTTGTGGACTGGTTCACAGTCTGTCAAAGATCGCCCCCTTCGTCCCAGTGGTGTTCGGGGTTACCGTAGCGCTTGCACAAGACGCTTGCACGTGCATTCGCTCTTGCACTTGCACAGGAGTGTCCCTCATCATGATCCCCGTGCAGTCCACGAACCTGACTCGTGGCCAGATCCAGTGGTCGGCGCTTGATTGGTGGCCGCCCATCGGCTGGTGGCCTGAGCCCGCCCGCAACCTCCTCGAACCCGGGACGGCGACCGCCAGCGCCACCTTCGTCCTGCCGCCCCGCGCCGAGTCGGTCCACTCCGCGCGCAGCCTCGCCGCCGGTACGCTGTCGGGCTGGCGGCTGGCGGACATGCTCGATGGAATGGAACTGGTCGTCTCCGAACTGGTCACCAACGCGCTGCGGCACGGCATGACACTCGCCGACACCCGGGCGCGGGAGGCCATGCGGCTGTCGCTGATCCGGCGGGGCCCGCACGTGACCTGCGCGATCACCGATCCCGGGTCGTCGGCGCCGGTGCTGCGGGATCCCACCCCATTCGAGCCGGGCGGCCTCGGGCTGCACATCGTGGAGTCGCTGAGCGTGTGCTGGGGCTGGTGCCCGCTCGTCCCCAAGGGCAAGGCGGTGTGGGCCGTACTGACGGCCTGATCACCGGCCGGAGGCCGGACGGCGGGGCCGCGGGCTTCGCCGGGGGCCGCCGCCGCCCCGCGCGAGGAGCGGCCGCTCCCCGGCCGGGAGCATCGCGACACCTAACCCGATCGCCAGACTTCCCTATCCCCGGTCATGGTCCGCAGACCGAAGAGCGCTCCCATGCAGCCCGGAATGCATGGGAGCGCCCTCCGGCCGGCGGCCCGGATTCGCCGGATCCGCCCCGCGAAACGGGCAAGACGCGCGATGATGAGCTGACAACGGGTCGTGACGGCCCGCGGCGTGCTCGTTCCCCAGCGATCGGCGGAGAACTATCGTGATCCCGGGCTCCGTGACACTGCGTCCCTGGCATCCCCCCGCGAACCCCGCCGAGACCGCGCTCCGCACTACGGTGGCCTCCTGGGACTCCCGAGAGATCGACGATGGATGATCACCTCATCGGCTGGCTGACCAGTCTCGACGAAGACAGGCTCGCCCGCGTCCTGGCCAACCGGCCGGACGCGATCGCCCCGCCGTGGCCCCGGCGCCTGGACTCCCTGGCGCAGCGGCTGACCGACACGTCCGCCGTCATGGAGGTCATGCGCGGCCTCCCCCTCCCCCCGCTCGAACTCCTCCAGGCGTGCCTGGTCATCGGTGGCCGGCCGGCGGAGGACGAGCTGGCCCGTTTCCTCGGGGTGAGCACCTCCGCGGTGCTCCCCTGGCTCGACCACCTCTACGACCACGCCCTCGCCTGGCCCGGCCCCGACGGCAGGATCACCGTGGCCGAGGCCGTCGCCCGCTGGCTGACCGCCCCCTGCGGCCTGGGCGAGCCGCTCGGCGCGTACCTCGACTCGTGGAAGCTCAGCACCGAGGCGCTGCGCCGCATGTGCCGCACGCTCGGCCTGTCCCCGCACGGGGGAAGACGCCAGGTGATCGCCCGGATCACCGCGCTGCTCGGCGACAGCGAGCGCCTGGGGGCGCTCGTCGCCGACGCCCCGGACGGCACGCTCGGCATGCTCGACGACTTCGCCTGGGACGGCCCGGTGCGCAGCGTGAACGGCAACCGGTTCATCACCCCGGGGATGCCGGAGAAGTGGGCGCTCGACCGCGGCCTGCTCTTCCGCACCCAGTGGAACGTGGCGGAGATGCCCCGCGAGGTCGCGCTGGCGCTGCGGGGCCCCGACTACCACCCGCCGTTCACGCCCGATCCCCCCGATCTCGCCACGACGGAGGCGGACGCCGACGCCGTCGAGCACGCCATGTGCCTGGCCGCGCCGCACGTGCTCGACCGGGCCGCCGCGCTGCTGGAAAACATCGGCAAGACGCCGCTGCCGCTGCTGAAGAACGGCGGGGTCGGCGTACGGGAGATCAAGCGCCTGGCCAGGGAGACCGGCACCGCGGAGGACGAGACCCGGCTGCTGGTGGAGATCTGCGCCGTCGCCCGGCTGATCGCGATCGACGAGGAGGAGGGCGGGCTGACCCCGGCCCGCCGGTACGACGCGTGGCGCCTGGAGGAGGCGCCCATGCGGCTGCGCGTGCTGCTGGCCGCCTGGTGGCGGATGGAGCG
>JADGHC010000357.1 GCA_019689655.1 Microbispora sp. | reverse complement strand
ACCCTGGCCACCTCGTTGTCCTCCATGGCCTCGGCGCGCAGGGCAGGCAGCGCGTCCGGGTTCGCGGGGGCGGGCTGCTGCGGCTTGGGCGGGGTGGGCGTCTTCTTCGGTGAGATCTTACGCGGGGTCGCCATGACGCAGGTCTCCTCTCACGCGCAGGCCAGAAAAAGGGAGTGTGCTGGCGGCCGGACCTGCGCGAACAGCCGCCAGCACACGCTCTAGGACCCCGACGTTGGGGCGGTCACGATGTCGGTCCACAGCAGGCCGTCACCGTCCGGGTAGATCGCCACGGTGAACGCGTAGGTGGTCAGCGCGGTCTCCGCCTCGGTGATCTCACCGACCTCCTGCACCTCGGCGCGGGAGCAGATCCGCCGCTTGATCTTCGCGCCCTCGCGGGTCTCGAACCCGATCGCGAACGGCGTGGACTGGGGCACGTACACCTCAGACGTGATCAGCCCGCCCGCCGTGGTGCGAGTCGACCCGGGGTTCAGGAGCTGGAACGTGACCGGGTTGTCCTCCAACGCGGTGAACGCGATGGTGCGCTTGTGGTTGGCGCGAGTCGTGCGGACCAACAGCCCACCCCACGCGAAGTGGTCCTCCACGTCCTCCTCGCGGGCCTCCACGAACCCGTCGTCACCCGACAGTAGGCCGGCCAGCTCCCAGCCCAGGTCGTCCCACCCGTCCGTGAGGTTGGCGGGGGGAGTCGCCGTCCTGGAGAAGTCGAGCCAGACGTCGGCCTCTTTCCACACTGACGCGTTTTCCGGGTTTCCGGCCATGCCGGTACCTCCCTTGCACAGTAGACAGCCCAACGGATGCGCAGGTCAGACCGGCAAGGCCGGGAGCAACAGGGCGGGCTGGGTCAGGCAGTGGCCAGGCGCACGCTGACCCCCACGGTCACACTCGCCATCTCCAGTCCGGTCTCGGAATCGGTGGCCGCCAGTGGCCCGCTGCCCGCCCACACGTGCCGCACCAGCGGCCCCGAATAGCTGGCGACCAGCAGGCCCTGGCACAGCGCCGCCAGGTCGCGGGCGTCCTCCCGGCGGCCGTGCCAGGCAGTGATGCGCACCGTGTCGCGGTACAGCACCGGCCACGCCACCGGGACGGGCGCATCCGACGCGACGAGCACATACGGCACCTGTGGGGACTCGGGGACGCGGGTCGAGGGAAGGCGAGTCCCCACGTGCGCCCCGGCCGCATACGCCTCGCCGCGCCCGTCCAGCAGGTCCTGCAGGGCAGCAACGAGCTCGGCGACGTGGTCCCCCATCACCGTGGTCATGTGCGCCGCACCCGCACCTCCAGGCCCGCCGCCTGCGCGGCCCGCACCAGCACGCCGTGCTTGGCCTGGTCCTCAGCAGGGATACCCACCGAGGCGGCCTGCCGGTCGGTGGTGTACTCCTGCACGGAGGCGCCGCGGCCCGCTTTTCGGGCCACCCGGCGAGCGGACCGGTTGACCGCGGCGGCGACCTTCGGCGAGTTCAGGACGTTGCGGACACCCTGCCGGTCGATGGTGACCCTGGCCCTCACCACAGGTCTCCTCTCACCCGGTGACACGTTTGAGAGCGGCCTCGACGTGGTGCACGCCGCCGGTGACCGGGTCGTACCAGCGGGCGACCTCACCCTCCACCTCCAACAGGAGACCGCCCCACTCGACACGGTCCCCAGCGTCCAGGTCGAGATCAACACCCGGTGCCGTGTACAGCGTCCACCCGGTGGCCACCATGGTGCGGGTCGACGTGGTCGTCTCAGCCTGGGAGCGCGGCTGGATGTTGACGCCGCTGACCGTGGTGCGGGTCGCGTGCTCCCAGTCCGGCACCGGGTTGTTGTACCGGTCGCGCCCCAGGCCGGGGCGCACCCTGGTGACGGTGTGATGCCAGAACACGCGCAGGGCTCCTCTCTCAGGGGCGGTTGTCCAACCGGTAGCGGTCCAGGACGGCGCGTTCCCCGTCCGACAGCTCTCCGAACGCGCCCGAACCCGAACCACCCGCCTGCTGGTAGGTGACCGACTCGCCGCCCACCCGCATCGACGCCACCCGACCCGGTCGGCGAGCGATCCCCACCGCCAACGCCAGCAGCACCGACCCGACCGCGCCCGGCGGCTCCTCGTAGCCGGAATCCATGACCACCCGCAGACTGCGAGGCCCATCCGGCCAACACCCGCACCTCAGCAGCCAGCCCTCCTCCGACCAGTCCCACCCGCCCTCGACCGGCTGCCACGCGGCCGGCGACTGGTCAAACAAGGGCCGCTGCTCCACGCTGGTGACCTCGTGCAGCATCAGCGTCGGCAGCGGCACCATGTCACCGCCCCGCGCGTCCACCACCACGGTCACCGTCTGCCGCGGCCACACAGGCCATCCGCAGTACTCGCGGACCATGTCCGCGGCCTCATCCAGCAGGTCCTCAGCCTGCTCGTCGGCGAGCCCGGCCATCCCCGGGCGCCGCCGCAGCCGGTCCCGAAGCTCGACCAGGCTCGCCACCCGCTACTCCCCGCCGGTCTTGGCCGCCTTGTTGGCGGGGGTCCGCGACTTGTTCGCCACCCGCCTGCTCTTCGGCCGCACCCGCTTCGGGTCGGCCTTCTCCACGTGCTCGGACGACAGCTTCATCGTCACCGTCGTCCTGTCGTCGAGGTCGACCTCGTACTCGGCCAGCTTCGCCATTACCTCTCCTCACTCACGAGGGGCCTGGCCGCGTGTGCCAGGCCCTAAGCCGTCAACGTCAGGAACCGCTGGAGACGAGCGTGACCTCGCAGAACGCCGACGGCTGGTACACCGCCAGCAGGATCCGAGACTCAGCGCGGATCGTCACCCGGTTCTTCACGAAGTCGTCCTGGTCGGTGTTGGTCATGTCGACCGACACGCCGCCCTTACGCAGCAGCTGGCCACCAGCCGCGAACGCACCCACCAGCACCGTCCCCTGCGGGATCGCGCTGGTGATGACCGTGCGCTGACCCCACACGCCGGGCCCCATCGCCAGCCCGGAGTTGCCGTAGGCGCCGGTGAACGGACCGCCCCCGTAGTACTGCTCGTTGCCGTCGCGCGACAGCCGCAGCTCCTGGTAGTCCAGCGGGTGGATCACCACCGCGTCCACCGACATCTGCGTGGCCATCTCCACCGCGGTCATGCCGCGGAAGATCGCGTCCAGGTTGTCGTCTCCGGACGACGCGGACTCGGTGAGGATGCCCGACCGGTTCAGGATTCCGGTCATGTTCTGACCGGTACCGTCCCCGTTGAGGATCTGGTCCTCCTCCACGATCGCGAGACGCTGCAGCAGCTGCCCCTCGATCACGCTCACCAGGTAGGGGGTGTCCTGGAACGCCTCACTGGAGATCTTGGTGTGCCCGGCGATCTTGGTGAGGTGCTCCACCACCGAGTCGAACGAGAAGTCGATCGCGGGCTTGGAACCCAGCTCCGCGGTCGGTGCGAACCCACCGGTGGCCGGCCCCTGCACGTAGTAGGTCAGGGTGGTCGCGGTCATCGTGCCGGACGCCAGCAGCGACGCCACCGTCGGACGGCGCAGCACCTCCGGCACGACCCGCCCGTACTGGGTCTGCACCAGGCCACCGGTCGGACCGCCGGTGGAGAAGTCCTTGGCCTGGAAGATCTCGGCGGTGCTCGCCGAGAAACCCTGCCGCTGCGCGGCCCGCTGCTTGGCCATCTGGTAGTTGGGGTCCTCGGCGAGCTTGCCCGCCAGCCCCGTCGGCGCGGCGGCAGGGGACTGCTTGCCCTCAGGCACCGCGAACGCCTTGGCCATCAGCTGCTCGGCCTCCTCGGCCCTCTTGATCTGCTCCGCCAGGTCGTCGGCCCTGGCCAGGTGCTCCTTGACCTGGGCCTGCTCCTCGCCGGTGAGCATCCGTCCCTCACCCTGGGCCTTGGCCGCGATCTCCCGGGCGGCCTTCAGCGCGGCCTCGCGCTGTTCACGCAGGTTCACTGCATGCTCCTCTCACTGATTTCCAGCAGGGCCGCCAGGGGGTCGGCGGCGAAGTCAGGCATGGGCGCACCCTTCGCCGGCGGCTTCTCACCGTCGGCGTCGGGGTCCGGCTCCTGCTCCGTGGCCTTCTCCTCCTGAGCGTCGTCGCGACCCCCACCCTCACCACTGGTGTCGGTGGTGTCGCGGTCGTCTTTCTCTTCGTTGTCGGGGTTGAGCGCGGCGAGCACGTCATCGATCCCCTCGATCGCCGCCGCCAACTGGTCACGCACGTCACGCAGCGCCGTCTCGTTCTTCGCCGACAGCACCCGCCCGGCCTTGGCTTGCAGCGTGTCCAGGGCGCGGCGTCCCGCCCTGGCGGTGCGCTCCCCCAGCGTCTTGACCGACTGCAACTCCGTCTCCGGGTTGGCGCCCACCGGCACGACCGACACCTCGTACAGGTCGACGTCGCGCAGCTGGTACACCTCCTGGCCGTCCAGCTCACCCCAGGAGGCGTCCCGCACCGAGTAACCGAACGAGAACTCCTTGACACGGCCGCCCTTCAGCAGCCGGTACACCTGCGCGGCCTTCGGCGAGTCCAGGTCGAGCTGGGCACGCACCTGCAGCCCCCGCTCGGTCTCCACCGCGGACACGATCTCACCGATGTTGAAGTCGGGGTCCGACATCTGGTGGCCCCAGTACACCGGGATCTTGTAGCCGCTGGCCTCCCACTCCTTGAGCGTCCGGGAGAACGCGCCCGGCATCACCACGTCGCCGTAGGCGTCGACGTTGCCGAACACGCTCACCAGCGCGTCGAACTGGCCCTCGGCCAGCTCATCGGAGTTGACGGCGGTCTTGACCCGCACCGCGGGCGCGTCCTTGGTCAGCACGTAAACCCTCCCCGGGGCTGTCATCACGGCCACGCCCCGCACGGGCGCACCACAAGGTCAGTCGTCGAACTGGAACTCGATCTCCACGGCGCACTTGCAGCCGGCGCGCTCGTCATCCCGCAGCGCCGAGTCCCCAGGCCAACGGGCACCGTTGCTGAAGAGCCTGTCCAGATCGACGGTCTCGCCGTTCATTCGCCGATGCGACGACCTGGGGTTGCCCGACCTGGTCCGCCACGTCTTGCGGCCCCTACCGCTGGTTTGGCGGGCGGCCTCCGTCGACCCGAACCCGGACACCGACGTCACCTGCGAGGCAGCGATCTCCCCCACCCGGCGTGCCGCCGCGGCCTCCAACGCCTGCCCCAGCCGCTCCTCGGGTGGGACTGGGCGGCCCTCCTCATCCACCCGGCCGGTGTCGGCCAGCGCCTCATCCGCCTCGAACAGGGTCGCGCCGACAATCCCCTCGGCGACCCCTGAGGCCATCGCAGTCAACCACGCGATCGTGCGCTCCGGATCGTAGGTCTCGGGTGGCAGGCCGACCTGGGCGAGCAGTTGGCGGGCCGCATCCGCCGACGCGGCCAACCCGAGCTGCAGCAGCAGCAGCGCCAACGACTCCTGCCACTGGTCGCGGTCGACGAGCTGATCAACCTGCTTCACCCTGACCGGGCCGCGTTTCCGCGCCCCGTAGGCGGCCAGCATCGCGTCCCGGAACCCGGAGAACCAACGTTCCAACTGCTGCTCGTACAACGGCTCATAGCCGTCAACCCTCACCGGGCGGGCCCGCAGGGTCCGAGCTTTTCCCAGCACCACCCTGCCCGTCTCCCGGGGGCGTGCTTCCGACCCCGGGTCCGGGGGCGGAGCCGAGTCGCGGGGAGACGCCTGCCCACCAACCAGCACGTTCAGCGGCGTCACCAGCTCGGCGGCGTCCCCACCCAGCGCGGGCATGTTCTGCAGCGCGCGGGCCTCATCAGCGGTCATCCACGGGCGGCCCACACTCGACTGCAGCACCGCAGCCTGCTCCTCAAACGATCCGCGGAGCTTGGCCTCCAAGTTGAACTCGACATACCGGGTGTCCGGCTCGCCCAGCATCGGCAGCAGGAACGCGTTCAGCCGGTCCTGGATCATCGCCAGCCACGGCCCCAGCGAATCCCCGTACAGCATGCGACGGAACTCGCGCACGTTGGAGTAGTTGGCGTTGTCCAGTACCCCGACCATCGTCGGATTCACCTGGTAGACGCTGGCCACAGTGGTCAACGACAGGGTGGCGGCCTCCACGAACGCGTCCTCACGCGCACTGAACCCCACCCGCTGCAACGTCATCCCGTCCTCAAGGATCGGCGTACCGCCAGCACTCGGACCATCCCCCGAATACTGCGACTGCCAGTCCTTACGGAACCGCTCCTTGGCCTGCGGCGACCAGTCCGGGGCATCCGCCGGCCGCTGAATCACCGCCGAGACCCGGCCGCCCCGCCGCCACACCTGCTCCCGGTACGTCCACGCGTGGACCTGCTCCGACAGGATCATCTTCAACGCCTGCACCCGAGACGACCCCGACGACGGATCCGACGGATTCCACCCGTGAAACACCAGCATCTGCGACGCGGGAATCACGATCGGCTCGGCCTCGCCCGGCGCCTGCACGATCCACTCCGCAGGCGCGAACACCGTGCCGCCCTGCCCAGCCACTACCCACGCCGACGGGATCGGGCGGATCTCCCACCCCGTGGCCGCCGGATGCACCCACCAGAACGCCCGGTCATACAACGCCAGATCAGCGACCAGCGCGTAGACCAGCTCGTAGGCGGTCTGATCAGGGTTGGGGCGGCGCAGCAGCGCCGC
>JADGHC010000356.1 GCA_019689655.1 Microbispora sp. | reverse complement strand
GACCCCTCCCGCGCCCGCCGCGCTCGGCCCGAACGACGTGCTCGTCGCCCGGGGTACGCCCACGCAGGACCGTCTCGTGGCGTCGAATCGGACCGCTCCACAATCGGCCTACCCCGCGTCCGCGCAGCCCGCGGCCCCGCAGCCGGCGGGGCAGCAGCCGGGAACGGTCGACCCGAACGATCCCCTCGGCATCGGCCCGGTCCGGCCGTACGTGAGCGAGCACTACGGAAACGACACGCCGCTTTACACCACGGGTGAGCGGCTGCGGCCGGGCCAGTGGCAGGGCGGCCGGGCCCGGGACCCGCACGCCGAGCCCGAGCGCCGCGGGGGGCGGCGCGCCGCCGAGTGGCCGGGAGACGGCGAGGAGAACTGGGGGGACACCCGGGCGTGGTGAGTCTCGCGGGGCCGTCGCGGGACACCGGGGCGGCACGGCGCGCCGAGCGGGAGTTCCAGCTGTAAGTACTCTCATCGTTTGATGGACACATCAACGGCACTGCAGTTCCTCCTGCTCCCGGCGGGCGCACTCGGCGTCGCCGCCCTGGCCCGCCGGCGCGGCTGGCCGGCCCCGCTGATCCTGGTGGTGGCCGGGCTGGCCGCCTCCTACGTGCCCGGGGTCCCCGACTACCGCCTCGACCCCCACGTGGTCTTGGTGGTCTTCCTGCCGCCGATGCTCTATTCGGCGGCGCTGGACAGCTCGTACCTGCGGCTGCGCGACGCCGCCAGGCCCGTCGGGCTCCTGGCCGTCGGGCTCGTCCTGGTGACCACCGTGGTGGCCGGCTTCGTCGCGCACGCCGTGGTCCCCGAGCTCCCGCTCGCCGCGGCCTTCGCGTTCGGCGCGATCGTCGCCCCTCCCGACGCGGTGTCCGCGGTCGCCGTGGGGCGCAAGCTCGGCCTGCCGCGCTACGCGCTGACCATCCTCGTCGGCGAGAGCCTGTTCAACGACGCCACCGCGCTGACCGCCTACCGGGTCGCGGTCGGCGCGGTGACCGGCGCCGCCGCCGGGCTGCTCGACATCGGCGGGCAGTTCCTCCTCACCGCCGGGCTCGGCGTGGTGGTCGGCCTCGTGATCGCGTATCTCGCGGGGTTCGTGCTCCGGCGGCTGGACGACGCGCTGATCGCCAACGGCGTCTCGCTGCTCGTGCCGTACGCGGCCTATCTCGCGGCCGAGGCGGTGCACGGCTCCGGCGTGATCTCCGTGGTGATCGTCGGCCTCTACCTGGGCCACGAGCTCACCCGGACGACGTACGGCACGCGGCTGCTGTCGAACGCGGTGTGGAAGGTCGCCGACCTGGTGCTCGAGTCGATCGTGTTCGCCCTGATCGGCCTGCAGCTGCGCCCGATCATCGCCGGGCTGCACGGGCAGCGGCCCGGCGAGCTGGCCACGTACGCGATCGTGCTGTTCCTGGTGGTCGTCCTCGTGCGGATCGCATGGGTGCCGCCCAGCACCTTCCTGCCGCGGATGCTGTCCAAGCGGGTGCGCGCCCGGGAGCCGAAGACGCCGTCCTGGCAGAACGTCGCGCTGACGAGCTGGGCCGGCATGCGCGGGGTGGTGTCGCTGGCCGCGGCGTTCGCCCTGCCCACCAACTTCCCCCAGCGCGACCTGCTGCTGTTCCTGACGTTCGCGGTCGTGGTGGGCACGCTGATCGTCCACGGGCTGTCGTTCCCCTGGCTGATCAGGCGGCTGGGCGTCTCGACGGCCAGGGAGCGGTACGCCGACGACCTCGCGGAGGCGGGCGCCCAGCAGGCCGCCGCGACCGCGGCACTGGCGCGGCTCGAGGAGCTCACCGCCGACGGCGTGCTGGACATCCACGAAGAGGTGGTCGAGCAGCTGCGCAGCCGCGCCGAGCGGCGGGCCCTGCACGCCTGGGAGCGGCTCGGCGGCGGCACCGGCCCCGGGGGCGAGGAGACGCCCGCCGCGCTCTACCGCAGGCTGCGCCGCGAGATGCTCGCCGCCGAACGCGAGGTGTTCGTACGGCTGCGCGACGAACGGCGCATCGACGACGAGGTGCTGCACCGGGTGATGCAGGAGCTCGACTTCGAGGAGGCGACGCTCGAACGCACCTGAGCGGGCCCGGGACCCCGCGCCGGGACTCCCGCGCGGCGGGCGATGCCCGGCCGGGACCCCGGCCGCCGAGACGGCGGCTCGTGCCCGGTCGGGCGGCATGAACCGGGGTTTCGGATCGAGACTTCGGGGGGCCGCGTGCTCAGAACAGATCCTGGCCCAGGCGCTCGTCCACGAAGCACCATCGCCAGCCCTCGCCCGGCTCGAACGAGCGGATCACCGGGTGGCCGGTCTCCTTGTAGTGCTCGGTCGCGTGCTTGCCGGGGGAGGAGTCGCAGCAGCCGATGTGGCCGCACTCCAGGCACTTGCGCAGATGGACCCATCGGGTGCCGCGCTCCAGGCATTCCTGGCAGCCCTCCGGCGTGAGCGGCTTAGGGTCGGCCGTCGTGGTCACGATCAGGTGTTCGCAATCCCCCATGCCGCCGATGCTACGGCGTGCGATCGGCCGGCGGGCGCCGCGCCGGAGGCCGGGGCGTGCGCACCGAACCTCTACAAATCTCCCCGCAAGATCTGCACATCGCTTCCGTAGGGTCTCGGGCCATGACGATGGTCGGCACCGGCGACTTCATTGACTGGCTACACGACTTCGAGGGCGCGGCGCTGCTGCGGCGCACCTGGGGCGACCCCGATTGGAGCGCGGGAGCGCGGCTGGAGCCCGCCCTCGTACGCAGCCTCCAGCGGTTCCAGGTGGGGGAGGACGGCGACGGCGCTCACCTCACCGACAAGGCCCGCCGGGCGGGCGGCCCCGCGTACGCGGAGGCCGGGGGGCGCGGGCACGGCCGCCCGCCGGTCGCGCCCGCGGAGTGCGCCGAAGGGCCGGAACCTCGATCCCGCTGCGGGCGGGCGGCGGTTGGGTAGGGTGATCGGCATGCGACTCCTCCCGTTGACCGCCGCCTGCGCGGCCGCCGTCCTGCTGTCCGCCGGCTGCGCGAGCGCGGACAAGGCGCAGTCGTGCGCCGAGGCGACGCAGGTGATCAGCCGGACCATCAGCGAGATCGGCAAGGTCGTCGACGACCCCGCCGCCATGCGGAAGAAGATCGACGACGGCGTCGCCGACCTGGAGAACGTGGCGAACAAGGCCGCGGACACCACGCTCAGGGACGCCGTGCAGGGGCTCGCCGACAGCCTCAAGAAACTCGACGCCGATGACGCCAAGGAGGCGGCGAACACGGCGCAGCAGGTCGCCGCCGACGGCGCGGACTACCTCCGCAAGGTCAGCGACGCCTGCCTCTGATCCGGTCGCCGGCGCCGCCGCGTCCACTCCCGCGGCCGCGGGATGATCCGGCCTCTCGTGCGGCGTATGGCCCTTTCCGGCGCTCGGCTCACGCGCGGCGCGCGGGGGCGGACGAGTCCCCTCCGGCAGGGCTCCTCTGGCGGTGGTCCCCTCCGGCGTGGTCCCTCACCGTACGGTCTCCTCCGGCGCCGTCTTCCCGGCATGGTCCTTTCCGGCGTCGCGGTCCCTTCGGGCCGGACGGCGCGCCGGCAGCGCCGCACCGGCCACGGCGGCCACGGCGGCGACCAGGACGGCCGAGCGCAGGCCGTCCGCGGTGGCCGCGCGCAGCGCCTCTCCGGTCAGGCCGGCGGTGTCGCGACCGGCCACCGCGACCAGGACGGCCAGGCCCGCGGCGCTGCCCGCCTGCAGCACGGTGGAGGACAGGCCGGAGACCACGCCCTGCTCCTGAGGGGCCACGCCGGTCGAGGCGAGGATGAACATCGTGGCGAACCACACGCCCGCGCCCAGGCCGAAGCCGGCCAGACCGGCCAGCAGGCCGAGGTAGGAGCCGTCGGCCGACAGCCGCCACGCCAGCGCCGCCGTCCCCGCGGCGCCCACGGCGACGCCGAGGACCAGGGTGCCGCGCAGCCCGAGACGCGGGATGAGCCGCTCGGCGGCCAGGTTGCCCGCCGTGATCGCGAGGGTGGGCCCGAGGAAGGCCAGCCCCGACTCGACGGCGTCGTAGCCGAGCACGTCCTGGAAGTGCAGCGTGAGGAAGTACGGCACACACTGCAGGGTCATGCCGTAGATCAAAATGACCCCGGCCCCGGTGGCCGTGTGCCGCCCGGCGAGCAGCCGCGGCGGCAGCAACGGGTCGCGGCCGCGTGACTCGATCACGAAGAAGGCGGCGAGCAGCCCGGCCGCCGCCACGGCGGACGTCAGGACGCCGGGAGACAGCCAGCCCCACTGGGGGCCCTGCGCGACGGCGAACACGAGTCCCGTGACGCCCGCGGTGCCCGTGAGAGCCCCCGGCAGGTCGATCGCGCCCGCCCGCCGCCGCCCGTCGGGCGTCAGTACGCCGAACGCCGCGGCGGCGCCCACCGCGGTCAGCGGCACGTTCACGAAGAAGACCGCCTCCCAGCCGAACGCGCCGGTGAGGACACCGCCGAGCAGTGCGCCGAGACTGAGCCCGGCGGCGCCGCACGCCGCCCACACGGTCATCGCCCGGTTGCGCGCCGGCCCTTCCGCGAACATGGTGACGACCAGGGAGAGGGTCGCGGGCATCAGCACGGCGCCGCCGAGCCCCTGCAGCGCCCTGGCGCAGATCAGCGGCACGGGGGAGGAGGCCAGCCCGCCGAGCAGCGAGGCGACGCCGTACAGCAGCATGCCGGCGACGAACATGCGCCGCCTGCCCAGACGGTCGGACAGACGGCCCCCGAGCAGCAGGAAGCCGCCGAACGGCACCGCGTAGCCGCTGACCACCCACTGCAGGGCGTACGGGGAGAACCCGGCCTCGTGGGCGATCTGCGGCAGCGCGACGTAGACGACGGTGAAGTCCAGGGCGGTGATCGAGCTGCCCAGGCCGAGAAGCAGAAGCGGGAACGCGGACCTCATGCGGGCAGCCTGGCCGCGGGCCCGGGACCCCAGCCAGCCCCGAACTTTGACTACTCAGAAGTTGCCTAGGCTTGACGGCGTGGATCGAGGGGCCGAGCTGAGTGAATTCCTCAAGTCCCGCAGAGCACGCGTGCGGCCGGAGGACGTCGGCCTGCCCTACAGGGCCGACGGGACGCGGCGCGTGCGCGGCCTGCGCCGCGAGGAGGTGGCGCTGGCGGCGGGGGTCAGCGTCAGCCACTACACGCGCCTGGAGCAGGGCAACGGCCGGAACGTCTCGGCCGAGGTGCTGGACGCGATCGCCGGCGTGCTGCGGCTCACCAGGGACGAGCGGGCCTACCTGCACGCGCTGGCCCGCCCGGCGCACCGGGATCACGACGTCGCGCGGCCGCCGGTCAGGCCGGGGTTGCAGCGGGTCCTGGACTCGCTGGTGCTCACCCCGGCGTTCGTCCTCGGACGGCATGCCAACGTGGTCGCCTGGAACAAGCTGGCGGCCGCGGTCTTCGCCGACTTCGCCGCGATCCCGGAAGAGCGCAGGACGATCGGGCACCTGGTCTTCCTGGACGAGGGGCTCAGGCGCATGCACGGCGACGGGTGGCCGCGGCTCGCCCGGGAGCACGTGGCCCAGCTCCGCGTCCTGGCCGCGCGCTATCCGCGGAACGCGCAGATCATGGAGCACGTCGACACGATCTGCCGGCAGAGCCCCGAGTTCCGGCGTCTGTGGCACGAGCATCACGTGGCCGCCGTCACGCACCGCGACTACGTCCTCGATCATCCGGTCGTGGGCGAGCTGCGGCTGTCGGCCGAGCTCGTCGGCCTGCCCGGCGACCCCGAGCTGCAGGGGATGGACCTGTTCGCCGCCGAGCCCGGTTCGGAGTCGGAGGACAAGCTGCGGCACCTGGCCGCCACGACGACGCGGGTGGCGTCGTCCCATCCGCGGTGAAGCGGCAACCCGGCAAATCTAGGGGAAAAGGGGCAGAAATAGCGTTCTCGTATGGAAGAGAACGAACCCGACCCCCGCTTCGTCCTCGCCAATGAGCGTACGTTTCTCACCTGGATCAGCACGTCCCTCGCGCTGAGCGCCGGGGGCATCGCCATCGCGGTCGTCCCCGAGGGGGTCTTCGTGCCGTGGGTGCGTACGCTGCTCGCCGTCGTGCTCGTGCTGCTGTCCGCCGTGGCCGCGGGCTCGGCCTATCCCCGCTGGCGGCACATCGACCGGGCGCTGCGGCAGGACCACGCGCTGCCGCCGCCCGCGCTGGCCCCGCTGTTCGGGTACGGCGTGGCCGCGGTGGCCGTCCTGGCCCTGATCCTCATCCTCCTGTCCCGGTGATCGGACCCGTGAGCGGCGAGCCGAGGCCGGGCCTGCACGGCGAGCGGACACGGCTGGCCTGGGTCCGCACGGCCGTGACGATGGCGGGTTCCGGCATCGGGGCGGCCGGGATCTCGGTGCGCCACGATCTGCCCGCCCTCGCCGCCCCCTTCGCGGCGGCCGCGCTGGCCGGTGCGGTCCTGCTGCTGCGTACGGGCATCCGCCACCGCCGCCTGGAACGGGCGCTGAATCGGGGATGCCCGCTCGACGACCGGATGGACGCCCGCATCGCCTGGGCCGGCGCGCTCGCCGTCGCCGCCGCGGCGCTGGTCATGGTGCTCGTGCTGGCCTCGTGACGGGCGCACGGTGCGCCGTGGGAGGGCGCCCCGCGGCCGGGCCCCCGGCGCCCCCCCGCAAAAAATGACACGTTTGGGGGCCGCA
>JADGHC010000355.1 GCA_019689655.1 Microbispora sp. | reverse complement strand
GGGGGCCCGCGGGGCCGGGGCGGGCGGGGGGGCGCCCGCCCCGCCCGCGCCCACGCGCGCCAGCGCCGGCGTGTCCGCCTCGCCCGCCTTGCCCTTGGCGTCGACGCGCAGCAGGTCGGGCAGCCGGTAGCGGGGCTGGCCGACGGGGTCGGTCCCCACCGAGCGCAGCAGGTTCGCGTCGACCAGCACGTCGGTCACGTCGTCGCTGCGGTGCCGGTCGAGTACGGCGTCGATCACCCAGCCGGGCAGCGGCCGGGTGCCGAGCAGGCCGAGCGCGCGGAACGTACGCGCGGCGTCGTCCGGCAGCAGGCGGTAGCTGCGGTCGAAGCTCTCCCGCACCTTCAGGTCACCGGCGCGCAGCTCGGCGAGCCTGGCCGCCTCGTCGTCGAGCCGCCGCCGCAGCACGGCCGGGGACCAGCCGGGGCGGGCGGCCAGCCGGGCCCCGGCCGCCCGGATCGCGAGCGGCAGCCGGTCGCAGGCCCGCACGATGGCGGCGGCCTCCTCCGGCTCCCGTTCCAGCCGCTCCGCGCCGACGATCGCCGTCAGCAGCCGCAGCGCCTCGTCCTGCGGCAGGGCGTCCAGGTCGATCCGCGTCGCGCCGGGCAGCTCGGTGATGCGGCGCCTGCTGGTCACGACGACGGTGCTGAAGCCGCCCGGCAGCAGCGGCCGCACCTGGGCCGCGTCCGCCGCGTCGTCGAGCACGACGAGCATCGGCCGTTCGGCGAGCAGCGTGCGGTAGAGCGCGGCGCGCTCGTGGACCGTGGGTGGCAGCGGCTCCGGCGCGCCCAGCGCGCGCAGCGCCTCCGCCAGCAGCTCCCCCGGATCGGCCGGTGATTCGCCGTCCCGCGAGTCGGTGCCGCCGAGCGCGAGGAACAGCTGACCGTGGGGGTACGCCTCGCGGACGGCGTGCGCGCAATGCACCGCCAGCGCGGTCTTGCCGACGCCCGGCGGCCCGGTGACGACGGCGACCCCGCCGGGGGCGAGCGCCCGGGTCAGCGCCGCGACCTCGGCGGTGCGTCCGGTGAAGTCCGCCAGGTCCGGCGGCAACTGACGCGGCACGATCATCATGCCGGGCGCGGCGGGCAGACCGGCCGCGCCGGAAATATCGGAGACCGCGGCGGGTACGGCGGGCAGATCGGACGCGGGTTCGGCCGCGGGATCACCGTCCGGCCGCGTGACGACGGGAACGGCGGGCGCATCGAAAGCGGCGGGCAGACCGGCCGGGGTGGGTGGCCGCGGGAGCGGCTCCCCGGCGAGGACGGCCTCGTGCGCCCGGCGCAGCTCGGGCCCCGGCTCGATGCCGAGTTCGGTCACGAGCTGCTCGCGGACCGTCGCGAAGGCGCGCAGCGCCTCGCCCTGCCGCCCCGACCAGCACAGGGCCAGCATGAGCCGCAGCCACAGGTCCTCGCGGAAGGGGTGGTCGGCCAGCAGGGCGCGCAGCTCCCCGACCGCTTCGCCGTACCGCCCCGCCGCCATATGCAGCTCGACCAGGTCCTCGGCGGCGCGCAACCGCGCCTGGGCGAGCAGGTCGAGCCTGCGGTCCCACAGCGGGCTGCCGGGCAGATCGGCCAGCGGGACGCCCCGCCACAGCGCCAGCGCGCGGCCGAGCAGTCCGGCCGCCTCGTCCAGCCGGCCCCGCGCCCGGCTCTCCCGCGCGGCGGCCACCCGTTCCTCGAACAGCAGCAGGTCGAGCTCATGCGACGGCAGCTCGATCACGTACCCCGCCCGGAGGGCCCGGATGCCGACCGGGGCCCGCCCGAGCTCCCCGCGCAGGGCGCTGACGTACGTGCGGAGGTTGGCCGCGGTCGAGCGCGGCCGGTGGTCCGGCCACAGCACCTCGGCGAGCTCGTCGCCGCCGACCACATGGTTGGCGTGGAGGAGAAGAGTGGCCAGGAGCATGCGGGGTTTCGAACCGCCGAGCCGTGGTGACGGGCCCGGCAGGCGAACCTCCAGGGGACCGAGCACGCTGAACGTGGGCTTGTCGAATGTCATGACCGCGTTGCTCCCCCTGTCGAAGGACCGGTTCGCCATGACCCGCCCACCCTTTGTACCGACTCTTGATGTTTTTTGTGCGCCAAATTTCGACTCTTTTGGGTCATGAGACTCAAATCGCTTGTCACGGCGGGCCTCGCGGTGGTCCTCGGCCTCGCGTTCGGCACCGCCACCGCCCCGGCGGCGTCCGCGGCGGGCCCGCGCCCCAACTTCCAGTTGCCGTTCCCCTGCGGCCAGGTATGGACCGGCAACTCCAACGCCAGCAGCGCACACCGGTCGTACGAGATCGACTTCAACCGCGGCAGCACGCCCGACGCGGACCTCGGCGACACGGTCGTGGCGGCGGCGGCCGGCACGGTGGTCATCTCCGCCCACCAGGGCTCGACCAACGGCTTCGGCAACCTCATCAAGATCGACCACGGCGGCGGCTGGTTCACCTACTACGCCCACCTGCGGGTGCGGTCGGTGAGCGTGGGGGCGCACGTCAGCCAGGGCCAGAAGATCGGAGAGGTCGGCAACACCAGCAAGCCCGGCAACAACATCGCCCCGCACCTGCACTACGAGGTGCGCACCAGCGACACGTCCTACCCCGCCAACATCCAGAAGGCGGTCTTCAACGGCGTCACCTTCGGCTACCCGACGCAGACCGTGACCTCGCACAACTGCGGCGGCGGCTCGTCCAACCCCTACACCCCGCAGCAGGTCTGCGGCAGCGGCTACTCGGTCATCGACTCGGCCGCCCTCGGCAGCGCGGGCACCGTCTACCTGCTCTACAACTCGAGCAACGGCTACAACTGCGTGGTCACGCTGAAGAAGACCTCCATCGGGACCCCCACCGCGACCAGCGCGTACCTGGAGGTCAAGGGCAAGAGCCGGATAACCGACTCGGGCAACTACGGCTACTACGCCGGGCCGGTCCGCGCCGCGGCCGCCGACACCTGCGTCAAGTGGGGCGGCAAGGCGGGCTCGTCCAGCTACGACAGCCCCTTCGAGCACTGCGGCTGACCGGCATGACCGAATCCTTGGTCGCCCACATGTCACGACGTACGGCCCTGACCGCCGCGGGCGTCGTCACGTCCCTGCTGTGCCTGGCCGGGTTCGTCCCGGCCGGGCCGGCCTCGGCCGCCGAGGGCCCGCTCGCCGCCGCCTTCACCCGGGCGGCGGCGGCCCACGGAGTCCCCCGAGACCTGCTCGTCGCGCTCGCCTACGCCGAGACCCACCTCGACGGCCACGACGGCAAGCCGAGCGCGAGCGGCGGGTACGGCGTGGCCCACCTGGTCAGCAATCCCAAGGTGCACACCCTGGAGGAGGCGGCCCGGCTCACCGGCACGCCGATCGCCTCGCTCAAGACCGACGACGCGGCCAACGTGGCGGGCGCGGCCGCCGTCCTGCGCGCCAAGGCCGACGCCCTCGGCCTCGACGCCGCCGCCCGCGCCGACGCCGGGCGCTGGTACACCGCCGTCGCCCGGTACGGCGGAGCGGCCACGCCCGAGGTGGCCCGGCTGTACGCCGACACCGTCTACGACCTGCTGGCCACCGGGTTCACCGCACGGACACCGGCGGGCGAGACGATCACCGTGGCCGCCCGCCCGGTGACCCCGGACCGGGGAGCCCTCGCGAGCGCCCGCGACCTCGACCAGCCGCAGAACCGCACGCTCGCCGCGGCGGCCGTCGACTACCCCGGCGCGACGTGGGTGCCGGCCAGCACCGCCAACTACGCGGTGTCCAACCGGCCGGCGAGCGACGCGATCGACCGCATCGTCATCCACGTCACGCAGGGCTCGTACGCCGGGACGATCTCCTGGTTCCAAAACCCCGCCGCCCAGGCCTCCGCGCACTACGTCATACGGTCGTCAGACGGCGCGATCACCCAGATGGTGCGGGAGAAAGACCGGGCCTGGCACGCGGGCAACTCCGACTACAACCACCACTCCATCGGCATCGAGCACGAGGGCTACGTGGACGACGCGTCCTGGTTCACCGACACGATGTACCGCTCCTCGGCCGCGCTGGTCCGCTCGATCGCCGCCAGGTACGGCATCCCCAAGGACCGGTCCCACATCGTGGGGCACTACCAGGTCCCCGGGTCCGACCACACCGACCCCGGGCCGTACTGGGACTGGAACAGATACATGCAGTACGTCACGGACGGTGACGGCACCGGGAACCCGTACACGCCCGAGCAGGTGTGCGGCGCGGGCTACTCGGTGATCGACTCGGCCGCGCTCGGCACGGCGGGCACCGTCTACCTGCTCTACAACTCGGGCAACGGCTACAACTGCGTCGTGACGCTCAAGAAGACGTCACTGGGCACGGCCACCGCGACCAGCGCGTACCTGGAGGTCCAGGGCAAGAGCCGGATAACCGACTCCGGCAACTACGGCTACTACGCCGGACCGGTACGGGCGGCCGCGGCCGGCAAATGCGTGAAGTGGGGCGGCAAGGCAGGCTCGTCCAGCTACGACAGCCCGTTCGAGCACTGCGGCTGACCGGCATGGTTTGACGCACGGCTTCGGGAATCGCCCCGAGCGTGATCTCGGCCCCCGCGCGGCGCGTCGCATGGGGGCCCTCGCGCGCCCGCCCGGGAGATCTGCGAGAGCTTGGGTCCCGTGGCGTGTAGAACGTGTGGAGAGGGCATTAAGGGCTGTGATCCGGAACTCTCCGCGGGCGGCCTCCCGCCCGCGGACCACCTCGCGCAGAGGACATCGATGAGCGACCAGCCGCCCGAGTGGGCGAGAAATCTCGAGAAAGCGGCGATCGAGGCGGCCAGGGCCGTCGAGCGCGCCGGCCGGGCCCTCGGCAAGGCGGTGGAGCAGGCACAGCGCACCGCCAAGGCCCAGGCGGCGATGGCGGCCGCCTATCAGGCGGACCTGGAGGGCCTGGAGAACGTGTTGCGTTCCCTGCCCGCCGAGCAGGTCAGGGACATCTCGGCGGCCGCGGCGGTGGTGACGGCGACCGCCGACCGGGTGCTGGCCCAGACCCCGAAAGACAACCGATAGGCCGCCGGCGCGCCCGGATGCGAAAGGCGGCGGGAGACCGTGGGCCTCCCGCCGCGCACTCAGGATCGGACCGTCATCAGGGGTAGCTGACCACGTTGACCGGGATGGTGGCCGTGCCCTGGGCCGGGCCGCCCGTGTCGTTGATGACGTGGGCGATCGTCCCCACACCGCCGAGCGACACGGTGAGCAGGTCGTGGAACCTCACGCCCGACCGGTTCGGGGCCTCGAAGCCGCGCTCGGCCACGATCGAGGGATCGGTGCTGAAGTTGCAGTAGCTGCCCATGCCCCACGCCTCGTGGCTGGTCACGCTGTCGGCCACCTTGTAGGCGGCGTAGCCGCGGGTCGAGCCGTTCATCCAGGAGGCCTGGTTCGGCGGGTCGTACGGCATCTCGTTCTGGAAGAAGATCGTCTTGCCGCCCTGGCCGTTCCAGATCACCTCGTACTTCTTGTAGTGCTCGACGAACAGGCCGTACGCCGTCACGTTGTCACCGTTGACGATCAGGCCGGTGTCTGCCGGGTTGGTGTTCCAGCCGACGCCCGAGCCGTGGTCGGCCCGCCACGCCCAGATGTGGTCGATGATCGTGTTGTCGCTGTTCACCACCAGGCTGGTCGTGGCCGAGCCGGGGCCCGCGCCGCCGATCCGGAAGAAGACGTCCTGGATCGAGATCGGGTTGGCCGCGTGGCTCGCCGAGGCGTTGTCGGGGCCGACCCGCAGCAGCACCGGCGAGTTGACCGGTCCGGCGTCGAAGAGCAGGCCGGCGATCTTCACGCCGTCGACGTCGGCGACGTTCATCGCGACCACGCCGTTGTCCGGGATCAGCGTGGCGTAGCCGAGCCCGAGGACCACGGTGTTCGGCCGGGTCACGTTGAGCGTCTGGTCGATGTGGTAGACGCCGGGGGTGAACAGCAGGTTGAGCCCCTGGTCCAGCGCCTGGTTGAGCGTGGCGGCGCTGTCGGACGGCTTGGCGACGTAGAACTGCGTGAGCGGGATCGACGAACCGGGAGTCGGTCCGTTCGCCCAGGTCACGCCGCTGGAGTTGGTCCGCAGGGCCGGCACGAACACGCGGTAGGCGCCGCCCGAGTCCACGTACAGGTACGGCTTCTCCCGCGTCACCGGGCTGGTCTGCAGCGTCGTGTACGGCGGGTTCGGGAAGCTCTGCGCCGGGGCGCCGACGACGCCGGAGAACACCATGTTCCAGACGCCGTTGGTCCAGCCCCCGATCTGGCTGTCGCGGGTGAACCACTGCTGCTGGGAGTACGGGCCGACGGTACCGTCGATCTTGCTGTCGGCGATGTAGCCGCCGCTGGCCCAGCCGTACCCGTTGGGGGCGAGGTTCAGCCCGCCGCGGACGTGGATCCGCCGGAACGGCGCGGCCTGGGCCACCGCCCACCGGTCGGTGCCGTTGACCGGGACGACGGCCAGGTTCTCCGCCGACCGCCAGAAGTTCTGGGTGGCGTTGCCGTTGAACCACCCGGCGTCGACGGTGATGTCACCGTTGATCGTCACGTCGTCGGGCGACCGGCCGAGACCGGCGATCGAGGTGTAGAAGCCGATCTGCGCGTTGAGCCCGTTGTAGGTGCCGGGCTTGAACAGCAGCGCGTAGCGCTGGCTGCCGAACTGGTTCGACTCCTGCTGCCGGAAGATCGTGTCGAGCGTGT
>JADGHC010000354.1 GCA_019689655.1 Microbispora sp. | reverse complement strand
CGCAGGCGGCGGTGGGCCTGCTGCTGCAGGGGTTCGTCCGATCCCCCTGGTGACGTCCCTCAGCCGGCCGTCGCCAGCGGGGCGTGGGCGAACTCCCGCATGCCGTCGGCGAAGCGGACCCGCGCCCGGAAGCCCAGCTCGGCGGCGGCGCGGCCGGGGGAGGCCACGATGTGCCGGACGTCGCCCAGCCGGTAGCGGCCGGTGACCTCCGGGGCCGGTCCGCCGCGCGCCGCGCTGAGCGCGTTCGCCAAGTCGGCGATCGTGCGGGGCTCGCCGCTGGCCACGTTGTACGCGCGGAGCCGGCCGGGCGGGGCGGCCCGGAGCGCGTCCAGGGCGGTGAGGTTGGCCGCCGCGACGTCGCCGACGTGGACGAAGTCCCTGCGCTGGCCGCCGTCTTCGAACACCAGCGGCGCCCGCCCGGCCTCCAGCGCGGACCGGAAGATCGCCGCCACCCCCGAGTAAGGGGTGTCGCGCGGCATCCCCGGCCCGTACACGTTGTGGTACCGCAGGGCGACCGCCGCGCCGCCGGTCTCCCGGGCCCAGTTGGCCGCCAGATGCTCCTGGGCGAGCTTGCTCGTGGCGTACGCGTTGCGGGGATCGGGCGGGACGTCCTCGTCCACGGTCCCCGGGGCCAGCGGACGCCCGCAGCGCGGGCACGCCGGTTCGAACCGCCCGGCGGCCAGATCCTCCTCGGCCCGGGGGCCGGGACGCACCCGGCCGTGCTCGGCGCAGTCGTAGACGCCCTCGCCGTAGATCACCATCGACGACGCCAGGACCAGCCGGGAGACCCCGTGCCGGGCCATCGCGGCGAGCAGCACCGCGGTTCCGAGCGCGTTGACCGACACGTACGCCGGCAGGTCGGACACGTCGACGCCGAGGCCGACCTTGGCCGCCTGGTGCACGACGGCGTCGGCTCCGGCGACCGCGCGGGCGACGGCGTCCTCGTCCCGCACGTCACCCGTCGTGACGTCGTCGCCGTCGCGCAGGTCGAATCCCCGCACGTCGTGCCCGGCGTCGCGCAGCAACCCGGCGACCCGGCTCCCGATGAAACCGGCCGCGCCGGTGACCAAGATCTTCATCTGGCCACGGTATCGACGGCACCCCGAGGTGAAAGTTTCACATTTCTTACGGAACGACCGGCGGGGACGCGGAGGGTCCTTTGACCGGCCCGCCGGGCCGACCCATCATCCGGGCTACATCGTTGGCGGACCTCGTCTCCGAAGGATGGAAACCGTGCCCAGACTGTCATGGCCTGCCGCGTGGGCCGCGGCGGGCGCCGTCGCCGCCGCGCTGCTGGCGGCCAACATCGCCGCGCCGCCCGTGCTGGCCGGCAGCGTGGCTCAGACGCACGCCGTCCGCGCGGCCGACACGGCCCCGCCGCCGACGTCGCCCACGCCGGGGGCGGACGTCACGCCACCCACCGCACCCGGCGACCTGCGGGCGTGCCCGCCGCCCCCGCCGCCGAGCGGGAGCTTCCAGGGTTCGGTCGGCCTGTGCTGGACGGCGTCCTCCGACGACACCGGGGTCACCGGGTATGAGGTGTTCCTCCTCACCGGCGACGGTTTCGTCTCGGTGGCCTCCACCTCACTCACGACGGCCGTCGTCCACGGGCTGGGCGGCGGCCGGACGTACACGTTCTACGTCGTCGCCAAGGACGCCGCCGGCAACGTGAGCCCGCCCAGCGCGCTGGTCAGCGCCCCGGCGCTCGGCGCGGGGCCGACGCCCACCCCCGCCCCGGACGACACCACGCAGCCGGCCGAACCGGCCGGGCTGCAACCCGGCTGCCTGCCCGACTTCAAGGGGACGTCGCTGTGCTGGACGGGGTCCACCGACGACGTCGGGGTCACCGGCTACGACGTCTACCGGCGTACGGACACCGGCTGGGTGCGGGTGGGCACCACGCCCGGCAGCGCCCGGCACTTCACCGAGGGCGACCTCGTCACCGGCCAGTCGTACGTCTACATCGTCGTGGCCAAGGACGCCGCGGGCAACGTCAGCGTGCCGGCCGGCCCGGTGACGGCCACGGCGTCGGCCGGCTACCCCACCTACACGCCGCCCCCGGTGAGCTGCAAGATCGAGTACACGCCGTGGTCGTGGAGCGGCGGCTTCACGGCCATCGTGAAGATCATCAACCTGGGTGAGACGCCGATAAGAGACTGGACGCTGCGCTTCGTCCTCCCGGATGCCGGACAGAAGATCACCGGTGGCTGGTCGGCCACCTGGTCCCAGTCCGGAAAGGACGTCACCGCCGTGTCCATGTCGTGGAACTCGGTGATCGCGGGCGGCGGGTCCGTGGAGATCGGGTTCAGCGGCACCTATACCGGTGCCAACCCCGACCCGGTCGGCTTCACGCTGAACGGCGGCACGTGCATCCGGGGCTGATCGCCGCGGCCCGTCCGGCCGGTCCGCCGGCTCCGGCGGGCGGAGGACGGACGAGGGCGGCCGGGACTGCTTCGGGGGCCGTCGCCCGGCCGGGTCCGGCCGGGGACGTGCGGCGCGGCGCGGATGCCGGGCACCCGCGCCGCGCTCACCCCTTGTAATTGAAGATCTGGCGCAACGTGTGCCGGACCTCGACGAGGTCCTTCTGGTCCGCCATCACCTGGTCGATCGGCTTGTACGCCTCGGGGTGCTCGTCCACCAGGGCGGCGGCCCGGTCGGAGTTCCAGGTGCGGCCGCGCATCGCCTCCCGCAGCGAGGCCGCGGACAGCTCGCGCTTGGCCCGGCTCCGCGACATCCTGCGCCCCGCGCCGTGTGAGCAGGAGTTGTACGACAGCGGGTTGCCCCGCCCGCGCACGATGTAGGACCGGGTGCCCATCGACCCCGGGATCACGCCCTCGTCCCCGGTGTCCGCCTTGATCGCGCCCTTGCGGGTGATCCACAGCTCCTTGCCCTGATGCGTCTCCAGCTGGGTGAAGTTGTGGTGGCAGTTGATCGTGCGGACCCGGGCGCCGGTGCCGACGACGCGGAACAGCGCCTCGCTCAGCACCTTGTCCATCCGCGCCCGCGACGCCATCGCGTAGCGCTGCGCCCACAGCATGTCCTCGATGTACGCGGTGAACTCGGGGGTGCCCTGGGTGAAGTAGGCGAGGTCGTAGTCCTCCATCCCGATCCCCAGGTCGCGCATGAGCCGCTTCGCGCGGTTGATGTGCGCGGTGGCGAGCTGGTTGCCGATCCCGCGCGAGCCCGAGTGCAGCACGGTCCACACCCGGTCGCGCTCGTCGAGGCAGACCTCCACGAAGTGGTTGCCCGAGCCGAGGGTCCCGAACTGGCAGGCCGCGGTCGCCTCCTGCTTGGACGTCAGGCCGGTGTGCGGCCGGCCCAGCTCGCCGAGCGCGCGGTCCACCGCGCGGTCGGCGTGCCCCTTGCCCACGCCCGCCGGGATGCGCTGCTCCACCAGCCGCATCAGCGGGTCGAGCGAGTCGGGCAGGTCGGCGGCCGTGAGCGTGGTCTCGGTCGCGACCATCCCGCAGCCGATGTCCACGCCGACGGCGGCCGGGATGATCGCGCCCTCCGTGGGGATGACGGAGCCGACCGTCGCCCCGATGCCCACGTGCGCGTCCGGCATGAGCGCGACGTGACCGGGCACGAACGGCAGGCGCGCCGCCCGGGCGGCCTGGTCGATCGTCGCGTCGTCGATCTCACTCGCCCAGGACAGCACCTTGGGGGCGATGTGCTTCGGCATCGTGGTTCTCCTCTTCGGTCGAGATCCACTGTGCCGGGCGTCCGGCGGGAATCCCAACCGAATATTCGGGCGAAAGTCATTTGCCGCCCTACCCGCCGGCCGCCCATCATGCCGCAATGAGCGACGATTCCCCGGACCTGGTCGAGCGCCGCCCCGGCGGGGCCGGCGCGCCTCCGCCCGCCCGCGGCGTACGGCTGCCGTGGACGGCGGTGCCCGAGCCCCTGCGGCGGGCCGTCGAGCTGCACCTGGGGGACCGCGTGACCGAGGCCGTCACCCAGCCCGGCGGCTTCTCCCCGGGGGTGGCCGCCCGCCTGCGGCTCGCGGGCGGCGGCAGGGCCTTCGTCAAGGCGGTCGGCCCGGAGCCGAACCCGGCTAGCCCCGACATCCACAGATCCGAGGCCCGGGTGGCCGCCGCGCTGCCCGGCACGGTGCCCGCGCCCCGGCTGCTCGCGGCCTTCGACCGGGACGGCTGGGTGGTCCTGCTGTTCGAGGACGTCGAGGGACGGCCGCCGGCCCAGCCCTGGGTTCCGGCGGAGCTGGACCTCGTGCTCGGCGCGGTGGCCGGGCTGGCCGAGTCGCTCACCCCCGCGCCCGTGGCCGTGCCGTACGCCGCCGAACGGCTGGCGGAGGAGTTCCGGGGTTGGCGGATCCTGGCCGCGGACCCTGGCGGCCCCGGCGCGCTCGGCGGCGGCCCGCACGCCGGATGGGCCCGGCGGCACCTGGACCGGCTGGCGGAGCTGGAGGCGTCCTGGGGCCGGGCGGCGGAGGGCGGCACGCTGGCCCACGCCGACCTGCGGGCCGACAACCTGCTGCTCACCGCGGACGGGCGCGTCTACGTGGTGGACTGGCCCTGGGCGTGCCTGGCGGCCCCGTGGTTCGACCTGCTCACCATGCTCCCGAGCGTGGCGATGCAGGGCGGGCCGCCGCCCGCCGAGATCTTCGACCGCCACCCGGTCGCGGCGAGGGCGGACCCCGACGCGGTCACCGCGGTCCTGGCCGCCGTGACCGGTTTCTTCCTGCAGCGGGGCGGCCTTCCCGCGCCGCCCGGCCTGCCCACGCTCCGCGCGTTCCAGCGCGCGCAGGGCCGGGCGGCGCTGGCCTGGCTGCGGCAGCGGACCGGCTGGAGATGACGCCCGCGACGGGGTACGGCAGGCGAGCGCCGCGGATCACGAGGCCGCCGGTGGGGCGGCAAGCGGGAGCTCCACCCGCGTGACCCCGGATCGGGGACCGGCGAGTGTGTGTGGAACTCTGGGCGGGGGCGGCGCCGGACGCCATGATCGATGGCGCGGCTCACCGGAGCCCGGCCCCGCCCCGCCGGGTTCACGCGTGCGAGAGGAGAGCGAGGATGAACTCCGCCTCGGCCGCCGTCGGCGGTGCGGCTGCCTTCGTCTGGCTCGGGATGGTGCTGGCGATCTCCTTCCTGGAGGCGCCGCTGAAGTTCCGCGCGCCGGGGGTGACGATCCCGATCGGGCTCGGCATCGGCCGGCTCGTCTTCCGCGCGCTCAACGCCGTCGAGGCCGTGCTGGCGGTCGTCGTGATCGTGGCGGTCGCCACCGGGTCGCCCGGCACCGCCGTGGTCACGCTCACGGCGGTGGCCGCGGTCGTCCTGGTGATCCAGCTCGCCGTCGTACGGCCGCCGCTCAACCGCAGGTCGGACCGCGTCCTGTCCGGTGAGGACCCGGCGCGGAACCGGTCGAAGGCGCACGTGTACTACGTGGCGCTGGAAGTTGTGAAGGTGCTGGCGTTGCTCGCCCTGGGCTGCGTCCTGCAGGCCGTCTGACGGGTTCCGGCCGGCGGCGGGGCCGCGCCCGGCGAGGCGGACCCGGTGGAGGTGCCCGGCGGGCGCGGTCAGGGGCGTTTGACGACCGTGAGCAGGACCGCGCTGTCCTCCACGGCGTCGAGCGAGTGCCGCGCGTCCGGGATGGCCAGCAGGTCGCCGGGGCGCCCCTCCCAGGAGGCGTCGCCGCTGCTCAGCCGTACATGACCACGCAGCACCAGCAGGGTCGCCTCACCCGGGCTCTCGTGCTCGGCGAGGCCGCTCCCGGCGGTGAGGGCGAGGAGCGTCTGGCGCAGCGCGTGCCCGTGGCCGCCGTACACGGTGTCGGCGGCGCGTCCGCTGGACGCCGCGGCGGCCCGTTCGAGTAGTTGCCCGGCACGCGTGTCGAGAGAGATCGGCTCCATGCCCATCAGTGTGCCCCGCGCCGCGCCCGCCGCCGCGGAAAGGCGCTGGCCGTGCCGGGACGCGGCCCCTTAAACTGTGCCTCGCACACGAAAACGCGGTCCCGGTTGGTAGCCCGGGCACCCGCCGGCCCGGTGCCGGCGGTCTCGTATCCGCCTCTCGTGTCCCCTCGGGGAGCCTCGGAGGATGTCCGGTGTGCCGGAAAGCGGCTTCGACAAGCCGCCTGTCGGCATACCCGTGGAGGCACCGTGGTTTCCCTGTCCGTCTACTTCGAGAACCCGTTCTGGGTGGGGGTCCTGGAGATCGTCGAGAACGGCGAGCTTCGCGCGACCCGGTTCGTCCTCGGCTCCGAGCCCACCGATCCGGAGCTGTACGCGTTCCTCATGCGGCACGGAGTCGCCCTGCTCGAACGCGCCGAGGCGGCGCCCGCCGTACCCGTGAAGGAGCGCGCGGACCGGCGGGTCAACCCCAAGCGGGCGGCGAAGCTGGCCGCCCGCGCGGCGGCCCGGGTCACGCGGCGGGGCACGGCCGCCCAGGAGGCGTTGCGGCTCGAACTGGAGAAGACCAAGGGCGAGGCGCGCGTGAACCGGCGCGAGCGCGAGCGCGCGCTGGCCGAGCACCGCCGCGAGGTGGCCCGCCGCAAGCAGATCGAGCGCCGCCGCGACCGCTGACCAAGCGTCGCGGGAGGGGCGCGCCCGAGGAAAACGCGGCGGGAGGGGCGCGCCCGGCGGCCGCGCACGTTCTCGCGCAACGTCGTCGCGGCGGCGCGGACGCCACCCTGATCGCGCTG
>JADGHC010000353.1 GCA_019689655.1 Microbispora sp. | reverse complement strand
TCGGTGAGCAGCAGGCGCTGGGCCCGCAGGATGTCGTCGTCCTCGACGAGGACGAAGCCGGCCAGCCGCTCCCGCATCACGGCCTGCGGGGTCGCGAACGCCGACCCGGTGGCGAGCCCTTCCACGACGGTCTTCACGGGCCTGGTCACCAGTTCGCCCAGCCGCCAGGAGTCGTAGGCGGCCGGGGCCCGGGCCGACTGGACGGCGATCACCCGGCAGGCCGGTGCGAGCGCGGCGGCGGCGAGACACGCGGCGGCCGCCCCGCTGCCGCTGCCGACGGGGACGAACACCGCGTCCAGGTCCGGCCGGGCCGTGAAAATCTCGGCGTAGAGCGTGCCCACCCCGGCGAGGATGTCCGGCTCGTCGGCCGGGCTGATCAGCCTGCGTCCCGTGCGCTCGGCGAGGTGGCGCGCGTACTCCCCGGCCTCCACCATCGTCGCGCCCCGGACCTCCACGGCCGCCCCGAGCGCCTCGACCGCCGCGACCTTGGCCGGGTTGGGGTTTTCCGGCATCAGCACCGAGCACGGCACGCCGTACACGCGGGAGGCGTACGCGATGGACTGGGCGTGGTTGCCGGTCGAATAGGTGACGACCCCGCGTGCGCGGTCCGCCATCCGGGCCAGCAGCGTGATGCCGCCGCGGACCTTGAACGCCCCCGTCGGCTGGACGTTCTCGTGCTTCACGTGGACCTCGGCGCCGACCACCGCATTAAGCACGGGATAGGACCACATGGGCGTTTCGGGCAGATGGGGGGCGATGAGCCGCCGGGCGTGCAGGATGTCGCGGATGCTGGTCATGGCCCGTAGCCTGGCCTCCGGCCCGACGATAGGTCCAACTGAAGTTTTGCGGCAAAACCATAGACGGGATCGATGAATGTCGCTCGACGTCGTACGACTGCGGGTGCTCGTGGCCGTGGCCAGAACCGGCACGGTGACCGCCGCCGCGCAGGAGCTGCACTACTCGCAGCCTTCCGTGAGCCACCACCTGGCCCGGCTGGAGGCCGAGACGGGCGCGAAGCTGGTGCAGCGGGTGGGGCGCGGCATCCGCCTCACCGAGGCGGGCCGCCTGCTCGCCGAGCGGGGCGCGGAGATCCTCGGCCGCATCGACGCGGCGGCCGAGGAGCTCGCCGCGCACGTCGGGCTGCGGGCCGGACGCGTACGGCTGGCCGCGTTCCCCTCCGCCCTCGGCACGTTCGTCCCGGCCGCCGCCGCGCGCCTCGCCCGGGACCACCCCGGGCTCGACCTGCGGCTGATGGAGGCCGAGCCGCCGGAGGCGCTGCGCCTGCTGCGCGCGGGCCGGGTGGACGTGGCCGTGATCTTCCGGTACGGCGAGATCGGCCCGGAGGACGACGGCGTCCGGCCGGTCCACCTGCTCGACGACCCGAGTTTCCTCGTCACTCCGCGCTCACCCGGCGGCCCCGCCGCACGGGCACGCCACCCCACACCGGCACCGGCAGGCGGAGAGCGTGGCCCGGAGACACCGGCGAACATGGCGGCGTACGCGGACGGTCCGTGGATCGCGGGCTGCGAGCGGTGCCGCGCGCACCTGCTCGCGCTGTGCGCGGAGGCGGGCTTCGAGCCGCGCATCTCGTTCACCACGGATGACTACGTGGCCGTGCAGGCCATGGTCGCGGCCGGGCTGGGCGTGACGGTCCTCCCCCGGCTGGCGCTGTCGGCCCACCGCCACCCGGACGTGCGGGTGGCCGAGCTGCCCGGCTCGGCCCGCCGGATCTGCGCCGCGACGTACGGCGAGCCGCCCGACCCGCCCGCCGTCGCCGCGCTGGTCGGCGCCTTGCTGACGGCGTGCGCACGAAGGCCGGACGGGCCGGTCACCGCGCCGGAAGGCGCCCGCGGTGTCCGCGACGCCGGCTCCCCCGGGCTTTCTGCCCCCGCTCCCTCCGTCTCATAGTGCGGTGAGGCACCAAGCCGCCGCTCCGTCAGCTCGGGCTCGGGGCGGGCGACGGGGAGGCGATGTCGTTATCCAGCTCCCGCACGGTCCACACCGCGGTGCCGCTGCCCGGTAACTGACTGATCCGGGACAGGAACGTGCCGGTGCCGTCCGTCGTGTCGTCGTCCTCCTCCGCGAAGACGGTGAGGGACTGCCAGATGTGCCACTGGTCGGCGGGGAAGAGCAGCCGGGGGCCGATCAGCAGGTCCGGGTCGCCGGACAGCCGCTCGCTGTCGACGGTGACCCAGCCGTACGACGGCCTCTGGCTGAGCCGTACGAAGATGACCGACGAGCCGCCTTCGGGCACGACGATGTCGGAGGGCGAGACGATGACGCTCGGCGTGGCGGTCGGGCTCGGGGACGAGGCGGGCGTGGAAGCCGAAGTCGCCGGCGGCCGGACCACGCGGGGCGCGGCGTCGGCCGTGCCCGGGACAAGCCCGGTCACCGCGGACGCCGTGGCGGCGACCGCCACGAGGACGACCGAGCGACGTAACCGGCTGCGAGCCGAACGCATCGACACCTCCATTGCGACGCGGACACACGCCGACCGGCCGCGCGAAGGCCGTTCTCGGCGACGCTCCCAGCGTCGGGTCCGCGTCGCCCGCTGTACAGAAGCCGCCCGTGGCCGGCGGACCGGGACCCGCGGATGTGAGCGGCGGCCCGTCCTCTACCTGAGGCAACCCCGCCGGACACGGCCCGCAGGCTGCTGAAAGATTCAGCCGGCCTGGCGGAGGTCGTCGCTTTGCGGACCCTCGGCGCAGGCGGCGGCCAGTTCGTCCAGCGACAGGCCCAGCGCGGCGGCGAGCGCGGCGACGGTGAAGAACGCCGGGGTCGGCGCCCGGCCCGTCTCGATCTTGCGCAGCGTCTCGGCCGACAGCCCGGCCGCCGCCGCGACCTCGACCATGCTGCGCTCGCCGCGCGCCCGCCGGAGCAGGGCGCCGAACCGCTCCCCCCGCTTCCGCTCCTCGGGGGTCAGAGGCACTCTCACCATGACCGTGATACTAATACCGGTATAGTTATTGGTGCCACGCGGGAGGGCCGTGTCATGGTGGAGATCAAGAGCGATGACGCGCTGGACGCGATGCGGGAGGCGGGTCGTGTGGTGGCCCGCATCCTCGACGCCGTACGGAGGGCCGCGACCGTCGGAGTACGGCTGACGGACCTGGACGAGGTGGCGCGGGCGGTGCTGCGTGAGGCGGGGGCGAGCTCGCCGTTCCTCGGCTACCGGCCGCCCTTCGCGCCGACCCCGTTCCCCGCCTCGATCTGCGTGTCGGTCAACGACGCCATCGTGCACGGCATCCCGGACGGCTACCGGCTGCGGGACGGCGACGTCGTCGGCGTCGACTGCGGCGCGAAACTGGACGGCTGGACGGCCGACGCCGCCGTCACGTTCATCGTGGGCACGCCGCGCCCCGGCGACGTGGAGCTGATCGACACCACGCGCCGGGCCCTGGAGGCCGGGATCGCCGCCGCGACCGTGGGCAACCGCATCGGGGACATCTCGGCGGCGATCGGCGCGATCGCGGAGGAGGCCGGGTACGGCATGCCCAGGGACTTCGGCGGCCACGGCATCGGCCGCCACATGCACGAGGACCCCTCGGTGCCGAACCACGGCCGGCCGGGCCGGGGTTACCCCCTGCGGCACGGGCTCGCGCTGGCCATCGAGCCGATGTTCATCGCCGGAGGCAAGAACGGCTACCGCGTCGCGGGCGACGGCTGGACGCTGCACAGCCCGGACGGCAGCCGGGCCGCCCACATGGAGCACACGATCGCGGTCACCGAGGACGGCCCCCGGGTGCTGACCGTGCCGTGACCTCGCACGGTGCCGTGCGGGCGCGCGGCGGCGCGCCGGAGAACGCGCCGCCGGAAAATACGAATGCCCCGGCGGCCGCCGGTCCGTACCATCCGAGCATGCCGACTCTGACGACGCTCGCCCTGTTCGCCACCGCCACGCTGGCGCTGCTCGTGGTCCCGGGACCCGCCGTGTTCTACATCGTCACCCGCAGCGTGGCCCAGGGCCGTACGGCGGGGCTGGTGTCGGTGCTCGGCGTCCACGCCGGTTCGCTGGTGCACATCGCCGCCGCGGCGTTCGGGATCAGCGCCCTGCTCGCCGCCTCGGCCACGGCGTTCGCCATCGTGAAGTACCTGGGCGCGGCCTACCTCGTCTACCTGGGGATCCGCAAGCTCACGCGGCGGACGGAGACGGAGAACGCGCAGGTCAAGACGGCCTCGTCCCGCCGGCTGTTCGGCGAGGGATTCGTGGTCAACGTGCTGAACCCGAAGACGGCCGTGTTCTTCCTCGCGTTCCTGCCGCAGTTCATCGATCCGGCGCTCGGCCCCGTGGCCCTGCAGGTGCTCGTGCTCGGGGCCGTGTGGGTCACGCTCGGCATGGCCAGCGACGGCACGTACGCCCTGCTGGCCTCGGCGCTGGCCGGGCGGCTGCGCTCCTCGGCCCGGGCCAGGCGGAGGCTCGACCGGGGCAGCGGCGTCGTCTACCTCGGCCTCGGCGCCGTGGCCGCGCTGGCCACCGAGGGTTCCAAGAGCATGTGACGCCGAAAGGCCCCCACGGCGGCCGGGACATTTGTACTGCCGCAATCGGGATCACTGCATCTGCCCGGCTCCCGGCGGTCTTCGAGACGCTTGACGCGTACTCGAAGACGCGCTGGAGGCCCGATGACGCAGACCCCGACCGCCCCGCCGATGGTCGAGCAGCCTCGGCGGAGCACCCTCGGCACGCTGCTGACGCCGCTGGCGCTGGACGTCGCCGCGCCGCTCGTCTGCTACTACGTCCTGCACGGCGCGTTCGGCGTGAGCGAGGTCGCCGCGATGGCGGTGAGCGGCGTGATCCCGTCCGCCCGGGTGGTCCACGGGATCGTCCGCGACCGGGCCCTGAACGGGCTGGCCGGGCTGACGCTGGCGGTCAACGTGGCCGGCATCGCGCTGAGCTTCGTCACCGGCGACGCCCGCTTGATGATCGCCAAGGACTCCGCCCTGAGCGCCGTGATCAGCCTGTTCATGATGCTCCCGGCGGGCACCGCGCACCCGGTGATGACCCCCGGCTTGCGCGCGTTCATCACCCGGGGGAACGCGGCGCGGGAGGCCGCCTGGGAACGGCTGGCGGCGGGCTCCGCCCGGTTCCGCCGCGCCGAGCGCCGCTTCACCGGCATCTGGGGCGGCGCGCTGCTCGCCGACTGCGTGGCCCGGATCGTCGGCGCGCTCACCCTGCCGGTGTCCACGATGGTCTGGCTGTCCAACGTGATGCTGATCGTCGCGGTCGTGGCGGGGCTCCTGCTCGCGGGCGCGTTCGCCTCCGGGCCGATCCAGATGATGGTCATCATCGAGGCGAAGCACGCGCGATGAAGGGGCACCGGTGCCACGGCGGACAACTGGTTCCAGTGGGCCCCGGCGGAGGGTTTTCTCCCATCCGGTAACCGGCCGGAGCCCGGCGCGACCACGCTCCATGAGTGGGCCGCCGGCCGCGGAACGGATCGTGAGCATCATCGGTCACGGATGTGATGAATCGCTCACCAGCAAAGTCAGATTTCATGACAATCCGGGATTGCAGCCATAACACGGTGGCCGTACTTTCCCTCTATGGATCTGGAGATCCGCCATCTGAGGATCGTGCACGCGGTCGCCGAAGCCGGAAGCGTCACGAAAGCGGCCACCCGGCTCGGCCTCGCCCAACCCTCGCTCACCGCTCAGCTCAAGCGCATCGAGCGCTCACTCGGGGGTCCGCTGTTCGAACGCGACCGCAACGGAGCCCGTCCTACTCCCCTCGGCGAGATGGTGCTGTCCCGCGCCCGGGTGCTGCTGCCCGCCGTACGGGACCTCCAAGAGGACGCGGTGCGGTTCGCCAACACCTCGGTCAAGCTGCCCGGCTACCGGATCGGCGCGACGAACGGGCCCATATTGGGCGGGCTCGTCGAGCGCCTGACCGCCGACCAACCCGGCGTCCCGATCACCACCCGCACCTCGTGGTCGGCCAGTGAGCTGACCGCACTGGCGGTGGCCGGCCGGCTCGACTTCGTGCTGCTCGGGACGTGCGGCGACAGTCCTCCGCCCTCGGCCGAGTCGATGAACTGGACCACGATCGGCACCGATCCGGTCTTCGTGCTCCTGTCCGAGAATCATCCCCTCGCCGGGGAGAAGGAGCTGGAGTTGTCCAGCCTCGCCGGCGAACACTGGACGGTCGCCCCCGGCGACGGCTGTTTCGCCGACTGCTTCGCCGCCGCCTGCGCGCGGGCCGGGTTCGTCCCCGAGTCCATCTACGAGACGGACGTCGCGACCTGCCTGCACCTGGTCGAGGTCGGCAAGGCGGTCGCCCTGTGCCAGGCCACCTTCCGGCTCACCACCGGGCTCGTCATGATGCCGCTGGCCGGCGCGCCGCTGCGCTGGCGGCACCTGCTCGGCTGGCACGCCGACTCCATGGGCGCGCGCGCCGCCGCGCCCCTGGTCGCCACGCACGCCAGGGCCGCGTACGCCGACGCGGTGCGGCGCAGCGTCCGCTATGCCGACTGGCTCGTCACCAACCCCGAATACGGCGCCATCCCCTGACCTGTCAGGGCGGCGGGCCCATCCGCCGCCTCGAGGCCACTACGCCGCAGGGCGCTCTGCCGGGGCGGGCGCGGCGTTCTCGCCCGCCCCGCGGCCGCCCGCCCACCAGAGGCGGCGCGGCTTTCGCGTCACCACCGGCACCACGTCTCCGGGG
>JADGHC010000352.1 GCA_019689655.1 Microbispora sp. | reverse complement strand
CGGTATGAGATCGGCCCGGTGCGCGACGGCCGCCTGGCCAGGACCCGGGTGCGGTCGGGCACGGCCGACGACCCCCACGTCGTACGGCTGTCGCCGCGCTTGGCGAACGACGTCCTGCCCCGGGTGTGGCTGCACGAGATCAGCGACGTCTTGCAGCGGCTGTCCGGCCCCCGCCAGGGCCTGATCCGTTCCTTCCTGCGCAGTACGGCCGAGCCGGACCCCACGGCCTGCGTGACGGCCCGCCATCGCGAGCACGCGCTGCTGGCCAGGCAGTGGCGGGCGGCCTCGGCGCAGGATCGCCCCGCCATCGCGCACGAGATCGAGCAGCTCGGGCGTGAGATCGAAAGGCTCGGGCGCGCCGCCCCGGAGCCCCCGTGGTCGGCGCCCCAGCCGTCGTCCGCCGCTTCTTCCACGACGTCCGGCACCGCGGCACAGACCTCCGCCGCGCAGACCCCGGCCGATCCGGTGGCGGAGCTGCTCGAGCTGGCCCGCACTCAGCGGGAGACGCTGACGGAGGCCACCAAGGAACTGCGCAAGGCGGCCAAGAAGAAGAACAGCAGCGCCAAGGCGGCCAGGGCCGATGCGAAGAAGGCCCGGGAGTCCGCCGATAAGGCGTCGAGCGAAACGGACAACACCGCCGGCGAACGCCGCCGAAAGGCGCTGGCGGACCGCGACGTCCACCGGGCGACCGCGGAGCGCGCCCGCCGGAGCAAGGAGGCGTACGCGCGGGCGGTGCGGCGGGCGGCCGAGGCGCGCAGGGCGTACGAGACGCTGGAGAACGCCCTGAACGCCCTGCCCGAGGGCAGGAATGGCACACTGCCGGAGGAGATCGCCCGGCTGGCCCGGGAGGCGCAGGCCGCCCACACCGCGTACCAGGAGGCGCTGGAGAACGCTCTGCCGTCGACCGAGGCCCTGACGGAGGCGACGCTCGCGGGCCGGCTGCCCCACCTCGAACGGCTCACCTGGGTCGTCAACAACATGCTCGAACGCGCCGGGGTCGACCACCGCTACGCGCCCGACGAACTGTCGCACGTGTTGCGGGCCAACTTCAGGTGGCTGGTCGCACAGGACGGCGTGGTGCTGCGGGTGGGCCGCGCCACGCGGGCCGAGCTGCGGCTGCGGCTGAAGGTCTCGGATCTGATCGAAATCTTCGACCATCCGGTGCAGCACTCTCAGTCGATGCTCGGCCAGTTGCCGCAGGGCGGCCGCTCGGCCGGCGCCACCGCCAACCGTTCGGTGCGCTTCGCGCCGAGTTTCGACGTGATGGGCTTTTTGGAGCACATGGGCTGGCTCCCCAAGGTGGTGGTGGCGCACGGCGTGCTCAGCGTCGGTGCGGCCTTCGGCAAGAGTGAGTCGTTCAGCGGCAACGCGTCGGAGTTCGCGCTGGGCGGTGCGGTGCAGGACAACAAAGGCGAGGCGCTGGTGCTCGACGGGCTCGCCTCGGTGGAGGTGGAGCTACGCACCGCGGCCGGCACCAAGACGGAGCGGGTGGTGGACAGCGGCGCCTCCGGCGACGCGCCGAGCCTGCGCCTGTATGTGCCGCACGCGCACGCGCAGCGCGGGCCGGCCGAGGTCGCCCGGCTTCCGGAGGCGGGGCGGCAGCGCACGCCGTTCCCCGAGCACGCGGTCACCGGACTGACCGGGCTCCAAGACCTCGCCGAACGCACCGCCGAGCGGGCCGGCCGCTCCGAGATCGGCAGCATGACCCGGGACCAGATCCTCACGATCATGACGAAGGAGCTGCCGGCCCGGCTCGGCGAGGCGATCAACGATCCCGAGGGGCTGCGCCGTCCGATCACGGTGCGCGGCCGGGTGGTCGGCTATGTGCAGGTGAAGTCCCGGGTCGTGATGGACACGGCCCGGCCGGTCGGCATGCCGAGCACCAAGCACCGCCTGGAACGGCTGCGCGTGGGCTTTTCGGGCGCGTCGGGCACGCACACGGCCGGCCGGTCCATAGACGGCAAGGGCACCGCCGGAGTGAAGGGCGCCCTGGGCGTCGGGCACCTGCTCGAGCGCGTCGGCTTCGTGCGTTACGAGAAGCTCATACCGCGCCTTCAGTTCGGGTACGGCCGCTCCCGGTCGGGGTCGCGGTCGATGAGCGCGGGCGGCACCGCGATCCGCCCGAGTGTGCAGCGCTGGGCGGGACACACCCAGGCGTACTCGCTGGAGCTCGAGCACACGGTGACCGTGCAGCTGAACACCGACGACGCCCCGCACGCCCCCGTGACCGGCCGGAGCACGGGGCTGTTCCGCATGCCGGAGCCCCAGGCGTACCGCTACGGTCTTCCCGTCGACCGGGCGGCCGTACGGAAGGACGGCAGCCTCAGGGACGACCCGAAGCCCGGCGTGCCGAAGGGGCGCCTGGCGAAGCTGCCGGAGTGGTTGCGCGGGAAAGGGGCCGGGCCGGGCCTCGTCCAGGCGAGCGACCGTCCGGAAAGCGTCAGGAACTTCGACGAGGTGCGCGCGAAGGTCGTGACGCAACTGCGTGCGCGCGGGCTGCTGCCGGATGAGAACGGCCGGCTGTCCCGCGACCCGCTGACCCGGGCGAGCCAGATCGCCAACATGATCGAGGTGGCCGAGCAGTTCTCCCCGGCGCGCCTGCAGACCGGCTACGACCAGGCCATGCAGGACGGCATCGTCCTCGACCTGGTGCACCAGGCCATGGGCCGGGCCAGCCGGCATCTCACGGTGCGAATCAAGCTGCGGCAGTCGGGCGAGGAGGTGTTCCAGGGCACCAGTGACGCCGACATCGCGGCCGATCTCGACATCTCGTCGGAGACCTCCGGACGCTCGGTCAGCCGGTCGGCCGGCACGGGCTGGGAGGCCGGCGGCGGCGTCGGCCTGGAGACGAAGCGGAACCAGGCCGGTTCGACCGGCGGCGAGGGGGGCTACCACAGCAACAACGGGCGCACGATCAGCACGACGCTCAACGACACGGTCAACCAGGTCACGCTGATCGAAAGCACCTCTCCGCTGGCGGTCTTCGAGGTTCCGCACGCGCTGACCGTGGAGCTGATCGAAGACGGGGAGGTCACCCCGCTGGCCCAGGGCGACGACGTGTGGATGCGGGTGCTGCTGCCCTCCGACATCTTGCCCGAGGACCGGACCGAGCCCTCGCCCAGCCACCCGACGTCCCCGGAGGCGCTGCGCCTGGCCACCCTGCTGCACGTGGACGGGAGCGGCGTGCTCGACTCCCTCCAATCGGTGCTGCCGAAGGCGATGCGGCCGGGCTCGGTGTCGTACCACCACCTCGCCGAGGCGTTCAACGTACGCAACCTCATCTCCCACCCGGAGTGGCTGCTCGCCGACCCGGACAAACCCTTCGCGACGTACGGCACCGCCATGGCCGTTCGCCCACGTGGCTTCCGTACGCACCGGGCGTCGGCGTGGATCACGGCCCAGCCGGGCGAGTCGACGTTCGTCACCGCGGCCGACCTGGTGATCGGCGACATCAACATGACGATGGGCGCGCACGCCACGAAGATGGAGACGCACAAGGGGAAGACCTGGGACGGCTCGACCGGTGCGAACGCGTTCGGCGGCAAGGGGAAGATCGGTGGATCCCGGACGTCGAACGAATCGGAGTCGGTCGCGGAAACGGAGATCTGGGCCAGGGAACGGCTGCCGATCGACACCGGCAGGCACTACGTGTTCGCGATGAAGGCGGACATCACGGTTTCCGGGGACGAGGCGGGCAACCGGCAGCCCGACACCGAGCCGCTGAAGGACCGGACGGTCGTCTACTCCATTCCCGAGCGCGACGCCCTCGACCTGTACGGCAAGGGCCAGCTCAAGCTGCCCCTCAGCCAGGTGGCCGACGCGGTCACGCGACTGCTCGACGGCAACCTCAAGCTCGACCCGCGTACGTCGGTGCCGCTGGTCCGCAGATACCTGGCCGACCGGGCGCTGGCGCGCAGGGCCGGCCACCCCCGGACCGACCTGGAGACCAAGCATCCTCGCGCCACGCTCATCGAGCGGCTCGTCAAGGACTTCCCGATGGAGGTGGCCGCCGAGGGGAACCGGCTCAAACGGATGCGGGAGAAGCTGCCGGATCTCGCCATCCCCGTGGACGTTCCCGACCTGTATAAGGACTCCCTCGGCGAGAGCACCGTGAAGACGCTCGAGCTCAGCCGGGACGGCAAGACGACGGATCTGATCGACCAGGTGCGCGACCAGATCGGGCAGGTGGCGCCCGGTGCGCTGAAGCGGGACCCGATTCTGGAGCGCAGCCTGTTCGGCGACTTCGCCGGCAAACGCTGGTGGGGCAAGATCGACGCCATGACCGGGCCGGAGGGCTTCGTCAAGACGTACTCGCTCAGGATCGGCCCGCACCTCACCGAGGACGTGACCGTCCGGATCCGTGCGGAGCTGCACGGCGACCAGGCGACCTACGGCGGAAGCGTCCACGACTTCGGCCAGATCACCCAGGACTACACCTACACGCAGGAGGACCGGACAGAGTCGTCGGGCAAGACGTTCGGCGGCAACGCGAAATTCAGCGCGGAAAGGGGTGTCAGCGGCGAGGGCACGGTCGCCACCGACATCTCGCACACCGGCACGGCCTCCACCGGCACGCAGCGGACCCGCATCCAGCGCGTGGCGGAGTTCCGCGGCGGGCAGCTCATCGAGCATCCGGTGACCATCACGATCGAGGTCGAACGCACATCGGGCCCCCTGCGCAACGGCGTCGCCAAGATCACCCGTGTCCCTCGGAAGGCTGACCCGGTGACGCTGGAGGGCACGATGGCCCGGGTGCTGCCGGACGGCATGGTGGCGAAGCGGGGCGCGGTCCCCCCACGGCCGCCCGCCCGGCCCGACGTGCGGCGGGTCGAGCCGCCGGAGGTCTTCGTGACCGAGGGGCTCAAGGCCGACGGGCTGCTGCCCGTCGTTGAAAACCGGCTCTCCCAGAAGGACCTGCTCGGGAAAGCCTCCACCAAGAAGCACCGGGCCGAGCTGGTCAAGGCGCTCACCGGTTCCGGCATCACGACCCGGCTGGAATGGATGACCGGCCCCGCCGGGCACCGGCTCATCCGGCTGCCCATGCCGGGCAAACCGGGCCGCGTGGTGGATGTGCGGGTCCACGCCCACCTCTCCGAGCCCGACCCGGTGGCCAAGGGCTTGAAAGACACCGAACTGGGGCAGGTCGACCGCGAGCAGAACACGGCGGGCACGGCCACGGACCGGGGCCAGCGGCGGCCGTTCGGCCTCACGTTGGGCGGAAGTTTCATGGGCGTCGGCGCAGAGGTCGGCGTCGGCGACCAGACCTCGCAGTCGAGCTCGGGCAGCGGCGGCAACCGCGACGAGACCAGCGTCTTCGAGAAGGGCACCGCGGCCAGGGTGCGGTTCCGGGCCGACTTCGACATCCGATTCGAGGTGCGCGAGGTGGCGCTCGACGGCACGGAGACGGTGCTGCGGACCGTGGACATCCCGCATGGCGCGACCGGCACCGCCCATCTGGTCATGTTCGAGCACGAGCTGGAGGAGATGCTGGCGCGTCGCGACGCCGGCGCGCCCCGGCCGGTGTGGGACTTCCAGCGGCTTATGTCCGCGCCCCGCCTCGTCTTCGCCCGCGAAATCGTGCGCGAGCTTGCCGAGAAGCACCCCTTGTACCAGTCGGCACCCGTCAGGGCGATGGCCGAGGTGCTCAGAGGAAAGACCGGGACGTCGCCGGTGGGCATCGCCGCCGTCATCGGCCGGCCGGACGCGCCGGGGCCCATGGCACTCGTGGAGGAGGCGCGGCTGCTCGCCCGCGAGCTCGGGGTCGACGTCCACCTTCATCTACACCGGCCCGGCGGCGCCGTCGAGCGCTACCACGCCACACCCGGGGGCGAACTGTTGGGCGACCCCTTCGCCGTGGCGCTCGGCTCGGTGCCGCCCGACCTGGTGGCGCTGGCCGAGCAGCACGGCCTCGACCTGCGCGACTTGTACGGCGGGCGGCCCGAGGGGTTCGCCGATCGGATCGCCGAACGGCTCGGCGCGCTCGGCGTCGCCCGGCCCACGCCGGACGACCCGGGCTGGCCGGCGCCCGAGACGGCCGCGGACGCCAAATGGGGTGGCAATCCCCTTCCCACCGCTCCGATCGCCGGCAACGTGACGGCCAAGCCCATCCCCAGGACCACGTTCGTGGCCGACGGCCGGGCCCCGCACCTGCCCGACCTGTCGAACGCCGAGATCCCCGCAGCCGTCGCCGAGCTGCGCCCGGCGGACTTCGGCCGGGGCGTCCAGGCCCTGAGCGTGACGCCGGACGGCACGGTCGTCACCGTCGGGACCACCCGGTTCGGCATCGAGGGCTTCCGCGTGCTTGTCGAAGACCCCGGCGGCGGCCGCCTGGGCCATACGGAGGTCAGCGCGGACGGGGGACCGCACGTGATCCGGCTGGCGCCGAGGCTGGCGCCGGACGTGGTGGCCCGGGTGCTGCTGCACGAGATCAGCGACACCCTGCAGAAGCTGTCGGCGGCGGAGCAGGGGGTGCTGCGCCGCTTCCTGAACGTCATCGATCCCGGCTACAACGCCTGTGCCACCGCCCGCCGCAACGAGCACGCGTACCTGTCGCGCCGGTGGAGGGAGGCGACCTCCGAGGAGGAGCGGGCGCGGCTGCGGCACGAGATCGAGGCGGTCGCCCGCGACCTCGGCGCACGCGGCCAGGTGGCGCCTCCGCCGC
>JADGHC010000351.1 GCA_019689655.1 Microbispora sp. | reverse complement strand
GAGCTGGCCGGAGCCTGAGCCCGGACACGAGGGCTAGTAGGGGAGGATCCTTCCCGAGGGGGTGCGCAGATCGATCGGGGCGGGGGTTCTCGGCGGCCGCGGTCGCGACACAATCCGCACCCTCTTCATCGGGCCCTCCTTCCGGCGATGTCCGTCAGTCTGGTGCCCTCATGATTCCCAAGATTCGGCCAGAACTATCCTCCGTTCGTAAGTTCATGTTCTTGTAACGTGCGCTCCCCGGTCAACCGCATGCCGGGTCGCCGTCACGGACGGCCGGGACGGGGGCTTCGCGCCGCCCCGGCCGGGCGGTCAAGATCTATCTGATAAGCGCGTAGTGCTCGATTTGGCGCCGTTTTGCGAGTGCCATCTCGATGCGCTGCTCCATGATCCGCGCGCGTTCGTGATCTCCCTGCCGGGCGCTGGCGGCGGCGAGATTACGGACCAGCCGGAGTACGGCCCCCGCGACTTCCTGCAGATGCGTTTCCCGATGCCAGGTTTCGCTGAGCGGATCGAGCCCGAGGACATTCAGCATGGCCCGGACCGACCGGCATTTCGCGGCCGCCCTCTCGCGATCTCCGGACGCCAGTGCGGCATTGCCCTCGGCCACCGCGGCGTGGACCGCGGCCAGGGCCTGCGGCACGTTCAGGTCGTTGTCCATCGCCTCGCTGAACTGCGGCGGAAGGGGCGCGGCGGCGTCGGAGGCCACCCGCAGCACGAACCTCTCGATGCGCCGGTAGGCCGCCGCCGCCTCGTCCAGGGCGTCGAGGCTGAATTCCACCGGCGACCGATAATGCGCCGCCGCCAGGTAATAGCGGAGTTCGGCCGGCCGTACGCGTTCGAGCAGGGCCGGGAGGGACAGCGGGTTGCGCGGGTGTTTGCGTATTTTCTCGCCCCGGTGCGTGACCGGCCCGTTGTGCAGCCAGAAACGTGCGAACGAGTCCCCGGCGGCCCGCGACTGGGCCATCTCGTTCTCGTGGTGCGGAAATATGAGGTTCACCCCGCCGCCGTGGATGTCGAATTCCGCGCCCAGATACCTGCGGGCCATCGCGGAACATTCCAGGTGCCACCCTGGGCGCCCCTCGCCCCAGGGTGAGTTCCACACCGGCTCGCCGGGTTTCGCGCTCTTCCACAACGCGAAATCACGCGGGTCGCGTTTTCCCCGCTCGTTTTCCTCGGTCGCCCGGAGCTGCGCGCCCCGCTGCCGGGACAGCGATCCGTAATTCGGGTAGGTGCTGACCGAGAAATAGACGTTCCCGTCGGACTCGTAGGCGTGCCCGGACGCGACGAGCTGCTCGACCATCTCGATCATCTCGGGGATGTGTCCCGTCGCCCGGGGCTCCACGCTGGGCGGAAGGCATCCCAGGGTGGCGTACGCGCTGACGAAGTCGCGGTGGACGGGGTAGGTGATCCGCCACCACGGAACCCCCTCGGAAATCGACCTGCTGATTATCTTGTCCTCGATGTCGGTGACATTCCGGCAGAGCAGCACCTCGTATCCGCTGTTTTTCAGCCAGCGGTGCAGGATGTCGAAATTCACCTGTGACCTGAGCTGTCCCACATGCGGCGGAACGACGACGGTGGGACCGCACAGATAAATCGACACCATTCCGGGAATTCGCGGGACGAATTCGCGGACGGCACGGCTCTGCGTATCGTAAAGGCGAAGACCCACCTAGCAGAGGGTAAGCACTTATCCGCCCGCTGTCGACAGCACCGGCCGACCTCGGGTCCGCACAGCGGGAAATGGCGATTGTGAGGCCGGGGGAATAAGGACGATCCGCCCGCCGGTTGATGCGGGCATGGAGCCGACGAAACGGGGCCGCGTCCGGGTGGAGACGACGGCCAAGCGCGTGCGCGTCTACGCCGGGGGCCGGCCGGTGGCCGACACGGCCCGGGCCCTGCTGGTCTGGGAGGTCCCCTACTATCCGACCTACTACTTCCCGGCGGACGACGTCCGCATGGAGGAGCTGAAGCCCACCGGCGAAACCCGGCACTCGCCCAGCAGGGGCGACGCGGCGGTCCACGACGTGGCCGGACGGCCCGGTGCCGCCCTCGTGTACGGAGACGACGCGCCGCTGGCGGAGATCCGGGGCCACGTCCGCTTCGACTGGGACGCGATGGACAACTGGTTCGAGGAGGACGAGGAGGTCTTCGTCCACCCCCGCGACCCGTACACGCGGGTGGACATCCTGGCCAGCTCGCGCCACGTACGGGTGGAGGTGGGCGGCGTGACCGTGGCCGACTCGCGCAGCCCGCGCATCCTGTTCGAGACCGGCCTGCCGCCGCGGTACTACCTGCCGAAGACGGACGTGCGGCTCGACCTGCTGCGCCCGTCGGAGACGGTGACGTACTGCCCGTACAAGGGCCGCGCGGTGTACTGGTCGGTCGGCGATGACGAGTCGGGCAAGGACCTCGTCTGGTCGTATCCCACGCCGCTCCCGGAGTCGCAGAAGATCGCCGGGCTGGTCGCCTTCTACGACGAGAAGGTGGACGTGTACGTCGACGGCGTCCTGCAGGACCGCCCGAAGTCCAAATTCGCCTGACCCGCCGGTTTCGCGGGGATCAGTTCGGCGGGGTCCAGGTCAGCCGGGCCGATTTGATGTCGTCGACGACCCCGCGGAGCCAGGCCAGCTCGGCCCGCCGCATGGCCTGGATGTACTCGATCTCGATCAGGTAGATCCGGGGAACCCCGCCGGGGATGGTGGCCACCTTGGTGGCCACCGCCTCGTCGAGGGACTCGACGGCCTGCTGAATGCCGTCGGCCCGGTGCTCCAGGGTGGAGCTCACCAGCTCGGGCGACAGCGAGCCGAGGAACGACAGGGCCGCGGGAAACTCCGGATACTCCTCTTTCTGGGAGGAGAGCATGTCCAGCAGCCACGTGCGGGCGATCTCCACCCCCTTGGGGGTGGTTTCGTAGACGGTCCGCTCCGGCCGGTTCTCGCTGCGGGTGACCTCCTTGACCGCGATCAGCCCGGCCCGCTCCAGCCGCTCGATGGTCTGGTAGATGACATTGGGCGGCTCCACGTTCACCACCCGGTCCTTGTCCCACTCCCGAATGAGCTGCCGCAGACCGTACGGGTGCAGCGGCGTCTCATGCAGCAGCAGAAGCGTGGTCAGGGCGAGCGCTGAGCGGCGAGGCGGCCTCGTCGTCATGACACGGAACTCTACCCTCGACCGGATAAGGCCCGCGGCGCGCGGGATCGCCGCGCCCGCGCGGGCCGCGTCAGCGGCGGATGACGTGGAGGACGCTGGCGATGCGTTCGGCGGCGGTGACCACGTCGGACGCGTGCCCGATCCGGCCGGCCCACGACAGCCAGTACCACCACTCGCCGTCGCTGGCGTTGGACGCCAGGACGTCCTCGGCCATCGTCGGCTCCATCGGGTTGATCACGCGCAGCCGTGGGTAGAGGCCGGCCGGCGCCGTCAGGCGTACCTGGAAGGAGTGGGCCTCGAGCTGGGCGGCGAGCCGCTGCAGATGGTCCAACGCCTCACTGCGCTCTGCCGTCGTCATCGTCAGCCTCCGGGGAACGTCAGGACCTGTCACCGGAAAGGGTGAACCCCCAACGACTCACCGGCAATCGCGCGGATTCCCGGAAACCGTGCAATAAGCAGGGAACTCGCCGGGTTTCCGCGCAACACACGCGGGTTCGTGAGCACGAACGCATAACACTCACGGGGGGTTGTGTGCCTGCGCGTTTACCGTGGGGAAACAACCGTAAACGGGGATCGCCTCATCAGTGGAGGGCATGCACATGGCCCGCGGAGAGCACTCACCCGCTTGCGCACGTCGCTGGCGCGAACAGGCACAGATGCGGGAGTGGACGCTCTGGCAGACCGTCCAGGCGATCCACGGGTGTTGCGGCGTCAGCCTGCTGAAGGCGCACCGGCTCGGCCGCGGCTGGTCGGCCAGGCAGGCGATCGAAGAGCTCGAGCGCATGTGCGAGCGGCAGAACCTCGGCCACCCCCGGGCGAGCATCGACCTGCTGAACGCCTGGGAGAACAACCGGGCCCGCCCGCGTCCCCAGACCATCGACCTGCTGGCCCGCCTCTACCGGGCCAACGCCGTACGGCTCGGCCTGGCCGCCGACTACTGCGAGGAGCCGGGCGGGCAGAAGATCGTGGTGGTGGGACCGGGGCAGGCCGGCGAGCAGGCCCGCGCCGAGGACCCCGCCGGCGACGACGCCGAGCGCCGGGCGCTGTTCCACCAGGCGATGCTGATGGGCACGCCGAGCGGCCGGTTCTTCGCGGAGATCGAGGGCGTGCGCCACGACCTCGACCGCACGCTGGCCGCGGGCACCGTGAGCGAGGACCAGCTCGACCGGCTGGACGAGCAGGTGCTGCGTTACCGCAGGGAGTACATGACGACGCCGCCGACGCCGATGCTCTGCCGGGTGATGCTGGAGCTGTCCGACGTGCGCCGGCTGTGCGCCGCCCGCCAGCCGTCGGCGGTGCAGCGCCGCCTGCTCACCGCGACCACGATGCTCGCCCTGCTCGCCGCCGACGCGCTGATGAAGCTGGGCGACACCCGCCAGGCCCACGCCTGGTACGGCACCGCCCGCGCGGCCTCCGACGACGTCGGCGACCTGCGGCTGCGGGCGCTGGTGCGGGCCCAGCAGACCATGCTCCTGTACTACTACGGCGACCTGAACGAGACCGTACGGCTGGCCCGGGAGGCGCGGATGCTGGCCGGCTCGGCCCCCAGCTCGCCCGCGGCGCTCGCGGCGGCGGCCGAGGCCCGCGCGCTGGCCAGGATGGGGGACGGCAAGGCGGCCAGGATCGCGCTCGCCGAGGCGGAGCAGATCTTCTCCCGCATGCGCGGCATGAGCCAGGACGACCTGGCGTTCGTCTTCACGGAGAAGCGGATGAAGTTCTACCGCACCGGCACGCTGATCGAGCTGGGGGACGCCCAGCAGGTGCAGGGCATCGACGGATTCCCCCCGGGCTTCCACACCATCGACCCGGCGCTGATCCTGCTCGACCAGGCGAGCCACCTGGCCAGGAACGGCGACCACGAGGAGGCCTGCAAGCTCGCCGCGGAGGCGCTGCAGCAGGTGCCCGCCGAGCACCGCACCTCGATCGTCGTCACCCGGGCCAAGGCGCTGCTGGCGGACGCCGACCCCGCGCTGCCCGCCGTACGGCGTCTGCGGCGGGTGCTGGCGGAGTCGTCGCCGGCGCTCGCCCTCAGCGGGCTGTTCCCCGGCGTGGACCACCTCGAGAACGCCTGACGCCGCCATGGGGACGATGGAGGCGGCGCCGCTGGCCGAGGAGGCGTTCGGGATCCTGCGCGAGGTCTGCGCGAAGATCGGGGTGGACGCGCGGGGCGCCCGGCTCCTGCGGCTGCGCAGCAACGCGGTCTTCAAGCTGCGCGGGGACACGGCCGACGGGGGGATGGTGGTGCGGATCGCGACCGCACCCGACGCGCTGACCCGGCTGCCGGTGGTCGTGGCGGTCGCCCGCTGGCTCGCCGACCGCGGGTTTCCGGCCGTGCGGCCCGCCGACGAGATCCCGAATCAGCCCATCGAGCACGACGGCAGGGCGGTCACCTTCTGGCGGTACGTCCCCTCACGGGGCCGCCCGACCACCCGGCAGCTCGGCCGGGTGCTGCGCAGCCTGCACCGCGAGCCGCTGCCGCCGGTGCGGCTGCGGCCGCTCACCGATCCGCTCGCCGAGGTGCGGCACGCGGTGGAGCACCGGGCCGACGTGCTCACCCCCGGACAGCGGGCCTGGCTGAGCGACCGGATCGAGGAGCTCACCGGCCGCTGGCGCGACCTGGACACCGGCACGCCGGTGCTGCTGCACGGCGACGCCTGGATCGACAACCTGCTGCGCTGCCAGGACGGGCACGTCGTGCTGTGCGACTGGGACGGCGTGGCCGTCGGGCCGCGCGAGTGGGACCTGGTGCACACCTATCACGGGCAGCGCCGCTTCGGCCTGTCGGCCGCCGACGTGGACGAGTTCGCCCGCGCGTACGGCTCGGACCTGCGGAAGTGGCCCGGCTACAGCACCCTGATGGAGGTGCGGGACATGTACGCCGTGGGCATCCACATCCGCAACGCCTCCGGCGACCCGTTCTCCCGGCAGGAGCTGCCCCGGCGGCTCGACTCGCTCACGCGCGGTGACGGGCACGCGCGCTGGTACATGGCGGCACCGGCATAGCCTCGGGTAATCGCGGGTACTGTCCGTACAGGCTGCGAGTGTCGCAGTGGACAATTCCTGAAAACGTGGTCTTGAAAAGCACACCCGGGCCGGTCCCGGCGGCGGACAAACGTGCCCTTTCAGGGTGTCATGCGGGTGCGTAAAAGTTCCGCTACGCAGCCTCGTGTTCCCGACCTGGGAACATGGTATGGCTTCCAAGAAGGAGAAGCAGTTGTCTGAAGGCACTGTCAAGTGGTTCAACGCCGAAAAGGGCTTCGGTTTCATCGCTCCGGACGACGGCACCGCTGACGTGTTCGTTCATTATTCGGCGATCAACACGAACGGTTACCGTACGCTGGACCAGAATCAAAGGGTCAGTTTCGTGACCGTTCAGGGCGCAAAGGGACCGCAGGCCGAGCAGGTCACGCCGCTGTAGGACGTGACGCACGGTGACAGCGCGGCCGTGACCGGCCGCATGAGCGGTACCACGTCGGGCCCCCCCCCCCCCCCCGCCCCGCGCCGGCCGCCCCCGCCGGGGCGCCCGCCCGGGCCCCCCCCCCC
>JADGHC010000350.1 GCA_019689655.1 Microbispora sp. | reverse complement strand
GAGGGCGCCGGCGACCAGCCCACGCGCACACCCAAGCCAACCACCCAAGTGATCGAGAAGGAGTGCGCCGAACCGCGCCGACACCACAAGATTACCAGGCTCTTCCGGCGGCTTGGCCCTACTAAGCTCGAACGCATCCGCCCGGAGACTTATCGGCGCAGGTCATCCCGCACATGGAGGTTCCGCCCAGAAGCCTGCGCCCCCAACGCTGGACACCTCGCCTCATTCCCGTCACGACTCGCTCGCGCGGACAAGGGTAGGGCAGGACGGTGCGATAACTTGATCAGTCTTTCCGCCGAGAAGGGTAGGAACGGGACGTGATTCGACAGGGGTTCCCTCGTGCCCTGATCGTGCTGGTCGGCGCCGCCGCCGCGGTGATCACTCTCGCCGGAGTCCAGGCGGTGGGCTCGATCGTCGGCCCGGTCGTCCTGGCGCTGACCCTCGTCATCGCCGTCTCCCCGATACGCGGCTGGCTCGCCCGTCACAACGCCCCGGTGTGGCTGCAGGTGGTGGTTCCCCTCGCGGTGGTGCTGCTCGTCCTGCTGGGCATGGTCGCGGTGCTCAGCCTCGCCGCCGCGCAACTCGCCATCATGGCCCCCTCGTACGCGGCGCAGTTCAACGCGATGATGACCGATCTCCGGCATTGGGCGGCCGACCTCGGCTACGGGAGCGAACAGCTCAACAAGGTGCTGTCGTCGCTCGATCCGGGCAAGCTGATCGAACTCGCGCAGAGCGTCCTGAGCAGCCTTCTCGGCGTGCTGTCGAGCCTGTTCCTGATCGTCGTGCTGCTGCTCGCCATGAGCCTCGATGCCCCCGTCTTCGCCCGGATCGTGGACGCCGCCTCGGCGGAACGGCCGGCGCTCGCCCGCGCCCTCAAGACCTTCACCTACAAGACCCGCCGTTACCTGATCGTCTCGACCGTCTTCGGCCTCATCTGCTCGGTCCTGGACGTCACCGCCTTGTACGCGTTGGGCGTGCCGCTCCCGCTGCTGTGGGGAGTGCTCGCCCTCATCACCAACTACATCCCGAACATCGGGTTCATCCTGGGGCTGATCCCGCCGGCATTGCTCGGGCTGCTGGAGGGCGGGCCCAAGACGATGCTGCTGGTGATCGTGGCGTACATCGCGATCAACGTGGTGATCCAGTCGTTCATCCAGCCGAAGTTCCTGGGCGACGCCGTGGGGTTGTCCACTACGGCCACGTTCCTCTCGCTGATCGTCTGGACATGGGTGCTCGGCCCGCTCGGGGCACTGCTGGCGATCCCGCTGAGCCTGCTCGTGCGTGCCCTGCTCATCGACAGCGATCCCGGCGCCGCCTGGACCGCCGCGCTCGTCTCCGGGCGGTTGCCGGAGCGCGTACCCGCCTCCCCGGATCCGCGGCCGGAACAGCCCGATCCCCGGTAAGGCCGTTCGCCCTGCGTCACCCGCGCGTACGACGCCGGGGCCGCGGACGATGACCGGAGCGCGGGCCGCCGCCGGGGCCGGGGCGGGCGATCCCGGTCGCAAGAGATCGGCCTCGGCACGGTCGCGTCCTCCCTGGCGATCACATAAGCGAAGGGAGACGGATAACGTTCCGTCGCGGCAGGGAAAGCCTCTGGCCGGACGACCTCTTCGGCGATCGCGGCACCGGCACGGAGCGTCTGCGGGGCCGTCCGGCACGCTCCGGCTTAGGGTCTGCTCATGCGGCGATGGGACGGCGACGAACGGCTCACCGGAATCGCGGACGCCTCGGCGATGAGGCCGCAGGTCTCCGCCCTGCTGGAGGCGATGGCACGAGACGGATGGGTGACGGAGCAGCCCGAGGTGCACCTGCTCCCCCACCTGCGCCGGGCGTGCGGATCGGAGTGGCTGCTGACCGGCGAACGCCTGCTCGACGACGGCGTGTACGAGGTGACGGTGTCGCTCGCCGGCGACAGGGAGGGCGTCCACGTGCAGCGTGATGTGATCCGGCTGCTGTCGTCGATCGCCGAGACCGTCTTCTTCGTACGGCAGGCCGCGCCGGGCGTCTTCGAGTGCGTGACCGGAATGCTCGACGGAGACGCGGGCTTCGCGGGCCACGGCCACATGGTCCGTCTCATCGTGACCTGACAGGGGCGGTGCCGCCGTCTCAGGTGGCGGGGGCGGACTCCTCCTTCGGGTCCGCGACCGGCCCCGGCGCGGCCTCCATGTGCCGGCGCCGCCACGGGATGGCCGCGATCAGCACCGGGAACAGCACCAGCGAGCCGATCGACCACGGTACGTGCAGCTCACCCCACTTGGGCCCGGGAAACTGCGTGAGCACTATGTATCCGATCGCCGCCCAGAGCGAGCTGCCGAGGATCGCCGGCCAGGCCCAGCGGGTGGGCCGGGCGACCAGGAACGGCATGAACCACAGCAGGTACTGCGCGCCGAGACGCGGCGTGAAGATCATGAAGGACAGCAGGATCGCGATCGTGACATCGACCGGATCGGCCTTGCGCCACCAGATCAGACAGGCGACGATCGCGGCGTAGATCATGTACTGGCCGATCCTCGCCGGGGTCGGATCGAGGTTCCAGCGGCCGCCGCTCAACAGGGCGGTCCAGCCCCAGTCACCCGTGATCGGGCGGACGTCGCTCGGCCGCAATCCGATGGTGTTGAGCACCTCGGGCAGTTGCCGCCACTCGGTCCAGCCGCCGATGGGCAGCGTCAGCAGGAAGAAGACCGGCGTGGCGCCGATGGCGACCAGGGTGACCAGGCGGCTGCGCAGCCCGGGCAGGAACATCAGCAGAGCCGGCACGAGGATGACCGGCCAGCTCTTCGCGCACAGCGCGAGCCCCATGAGCACCCCCGCCCATATCGCCCGGCCGGTCGCCGCGCGGTCCTCCTCCGACGGGTGGACGACGCGCCGCACGATCTCGCCCGGCGAAATCCAGGGCAGCGGCAGGTCACGGTTCGCGATCCGCACGTGGGCCCACGGCAGCGGCGCGGGCCGTCGCCAGTCGTCCGTGCCGCGCGCCACGACGTACGCCGCGACGCCGAAGACCAGGGAGACCGGCTCGACCTGGCCGTGCACGGAGGCGACGAGGATGGCGAGGGGGTTGCAGGCGTACTGGAACGCGCGCAGCTTCCCGGTCCGGCCCCCGGCCAGCTTCCCGACCAGTGGGATCAGCACGACGTCGGAGACGACCGTGACGATGCGGCCGGCGTACGCCCAGGGGATGCCCAGCCACAGCAGCAGGCCGTACACGTACGGGATCGTCGGCAGGAAGTGCCATCCGCCGTTGCTCTCGAGCACCGGGTCACGGTGTTCGAGGATCGCCACACCGGCGGGCTGGAAGCTGTTGACGTAGTCGACCGGCTGCCACTTGGTGTCCCAGGCCGACAGAAGCATGATCAGCACGCGTACGGCGATGCCGAGCGTGAGCGTGACGGCCAGGGACGGCCGCCAGCCCTTCCACTGCGCGACGAGCGCGAGCACGACGCCGGCGACGAGGACGATGCTGGTGGGGATCGCGTATTCCATGACGGTGTCAAGCCTGCCCGAGGTTCGGCAAAAGAGGCGACTCGACGGTCTGATTCGGTCGCCTTCCCATCGCGATCCGTCACGATTCGGGGTATTGTGACCACGGAGCGTTACATTCAGGAGACTTCGATGAAAATTCGCCTGTGGATCACCCTTGCCGTGGCCGTGATCGTCGGGATGCTGATCGGCCTGCTGGCCCCCACGCATGGGGGCGACCGGCACGGCGGGTAAGGGGGGTCATCCCCGCCGGGCCGGCCGCCTGCTCGTCGGCGCCCGGCCGGCTCGGTGGCTGGGGGCCAGGCCGGCGCGTCAGGGTCCGGCTCGGCCCGCGCGCCGGCACCCGACTCGGCAGGCGCATCCATGACCCGGCTCGATGAGCGAGCGTCGGCACCCGCTTCCCGGAGAACGCCTCCCGGAGAACGCCGGCCCGGTTTCCCGAAGGCCCCTTCGGCCGGCTTCTCAGCCGGCGTCGGCACCGGCTCCCCGGAGAACGTCGGTGCCGGCTGCTCGGTGAGCGCCATGCGGCGGAGAGGGATCCGGCACGGCTCGCCGGACCGGATCCCTCCGGCCGTCGACGCGGGTCAGAAGCCCGCGGTGACCCGGGTGAAGTCCCAGTCGTTCTGCGCGATGCCGCTGCAGTTCGACACCACGCCGCCGCCCGGGCAGCCGCGGTCGCGGTTGACCGCCCAGAAGGCGAGCCGGCCCAGGCCCTTCGACTTGGCCCAGTCGCGGATCTGGGTCCAGGTGGACACCGAGGTCAGCTCCTGCTGGTCGGACAGGCCGTTCATGCCGGAGATGCCCATGTGCGCGTACGCCTGGGCGTCGCTCCAGCCCCAGGCCGCCTTGAGCGCGTTCTTCAGGCCCTCGGCGGCGTTGACGGTGTTCTGGTACATGTTCGCGCCGCCGCCGAAGTCGAACGGCATGATCGTGTAGTTGTCGATGTTGACCCCGAGCGCCTTCGACTGGTTGATCAGGCGGGTGCCCCACCAGCTCGGGCCGGTCGTGGTGGTGCCGAAGGTGACGACGACCTTGACGTTCGGGTTGTTCTGCTTGACGATCTTCAGGCCGCCGAGGATGCGGTCCTGCACGGCCTCGTTCTCGAACTCGTCGGTGTTTTCGATGTCGAAGTCGACGACCGCCGGGTTGTAGGCGTTGATGACCTGCTGGACGGCCGAGGCGAAGGCGGACGAGCTGGAGCAGTTGGGCCCGAGCTTGTTGCCCTGCCAGCCGCCGAAGGAGATCTGCACGTTGCCGCCCGCGGCCTTGATCTGCGAGATCGCGGTGGCGTCGGGGCTGCCGGACAGCGGGCGGGAGCCGTCCCACGCCGGGGTGCAGCCACCGCCGGAGAGCATGAAGGCCATCGTGAACTGCTTGACCCCGGTGGCGTTCATGACCGTGACCGGGTTCGGCGGGTTGCCCCAGCCCATGTACAGGTAGGGCGCGCCGGGCAGCTTGCCGCCGCCGCCCGAGGAGCAGCCCGTGGTCGTGCCGGTCACCGCCTCGCTCGCCGCGGACTCGCCGTTCGAGTTGTACGCCTTGACCGTGTACGTGTGGGTGGTGCAGGTGCCGAGGCCGGAGATCGTGGCGCTGGTGCCGCCGACGGTCGCCTGGACCGAGCTGCCCTCATAGACGCGGTAGCCGGTCACCGTGCCGCTCGACGCGCCCCAGGACAGCGAGATCGACGAGTTCGTGGTGCCGGTGATCGACGGGTTGCCCGGCTTGCCGGGCACGCCCGGGGGCGGCGTCGGGGTGCCGCCGCCGCTGACCGGCTTCCACAGGGCGGGGACGATGGGCGGTTCCCAGCCGGGCAGGGACGTGTGGGCCTGGATGCACTCGTAGTCGACGCCGTTGTAGGTCACGCGGGCGCCGACGGCGTACCAGGTGTACGGAGCCCAGGCCGGGTAGGCCAGCATGACCAGGCTGTTCGGGGCCGCCGAGGCGGACGCGGCCGTTCCCGCGACCAGCCCGGCGACGGCCAGGAGGAGGGAGGCGAGCAGGGCGACCAACGCCCTGGCCCGCCGGCCCGTACCGAAGCGACGCTGCATTCTTCCTCGCAAGGTGGTTGGGGGGTGGATGGGGGTCAGTTCAGGGCGTCGAGGTACGCCCTGTGGGAACGGGAGAACTCGGAGCCCGCGTACCTGTCCCAGTTGATGGACCAGGCCATGAGGCCGCGCAGGCCGGGGAACACGCCGTGCGGCCGATAGGAGCCGCAGCCCGTGCCTTTGGCCAGGCAGGTGAAGGCGCTTTGCACCTCGGCCGTGCTCGTGTAGCCGTTGCCCGCGTACGGCGCGGCCGGCAGGCCGATCGCGACCTGGTCGGGACGGAGCGGCGGGAAGGTCGCGCCACCGGCCACGGGGAAGCCGGTGAGCAGCATGTCGGTCATGGCGACGTGGAAGTCGGCCACGCCCATCGTGTGGTACTGGTTGTCAAGGCCCATGATCGGCCCGGAGTTGTAGTCCTGGACGTGCAGCAGCGTGAGGTCGTCACGCAGCGCGTAGATCACCGGCAGGTACGCCCCCGAGCGGGGATCGGCCGTGCCGTTCGGGCCGGGCCCGTAGAACTGGTAGCCGAGCTGGACGAAGAACGTCTCCGGGGCCATCGTGAGCACGAATCCGGTGCCGTACCTGGCCTTGAGGGTCTTGAGCGCGGAGATGAGGTTCACGATCACGGGGGTCGTGGGGTTGCGGAAGTCGGTGTCGCCGGGGTTCAGCGACAGCGAGTGGCCCTCGAAGTCGATGTCCAGGCCGTCCAGGCCGTACTTGTCGATGATCGCGGACACCGACCGGACGAACGTGTCCCGGGCGGCGGTGGTGGTGAGCTGGACGACGCCGTTCTGGCCGCCGATCGAGATCAGCACCTTCTTGCCGGCCGCCTGCTTGGCGCGGATGGCGGCGATGAACTCGGCGTCGCTCTCGACGTTCGGGCACTCCGTGACCGGGCAGCGGGTGAACCGGATGTCGCCCGAGGTGGGCGATGTGGGCTCGCCGAAGGCCAGGTCGATGATGTCCCACGCGTCCGGGACGTCGGCCATCCGGACGTAGCCGGACCCGTTCGCGAAGGAGGCGTGCAGGTAGCCGGCCATGAGCCGCTTGCCACCGCCGGACGGCGGCGGCGACGGGCTCGGCGGCGGCGACGGGGAGTGCGAGGGGCCGGCCGAGGGCGAGGGGCTCACCGAGGGTGAAGGGCTGGCCGAGGGTGAGGGGGACGGCGACGGGGAGGATCCGCTG